>DASZVW010000231.1:0-3396 GCA_035546895.1 Polyangia bacterium | reverse complement strand
AGGAGGCCCGCAGAGCCGAGGAAGCGGCCCGCCGCCAGGCCGAGGCCGCTGCTGCGGCCGCCGAAGCCGCGCGCGCCGCCGCGCCGCCGCCGGAGCCGGCCCCGCCCGCCGCGACGGCCCCCGCGTCACAACCTGCACCTGCACCTGCACCTGCACCTGCACCTGCGCCGCAGGCGGCCGCGACGCCCGAGCCGCGCGCCGAGGCGCCCGCGCCCCAGCCGCGTCAGGAGTCCGGCTTTCGTTCGGACCGTCCGCGCGAAGACCGTGGAAGCCATGGCGGCGGCGGTGGCGGCTATCGCTCCGAGCGGCCGCAGGGCGACCGCGGCGGCTACCGCGGCGACCGTCCCCAGGGGGATCGTGGCGGCTACGGCGGCGGCGGTGGCGGCGGCTATCGTTCGGACCGTCCGCAAGGCGATCGCGGACCGGGCGGTGGCGGCTACCGCTCCGACCGTCCGCAAGGCGACCGTGGCCCGGCCGGCGGCGGCGGCTATCGCCGCGACGACCGCGGCCAGGGCTTCGGCGGCCGCAGCGACACCGTCTACCGCCAGGGTCCGCGGGAAGACCGCGGCCCTGCCGGCCCCCGCCGCGAAGGCGACCGGCCGCCGCCGCGCTCCGGCGAGACCGTCCGCTATTCCGCCCTCACCCCGCGTCCGCAGGGGCCCCGCCCCGGCGGTCCGCGCGGTCCCGGCGGCCCCAGAGGCCCCGGCGCCGGCACGGCGCCCGCTGGTCCCGAGATCCAGCGCGCCACGCGCCAGGCCCCCCGGCCCGGCTCGGCCAACCTCGACCGCCGTCCGGACGAGGACGAGGATTCCGCCGCCAAGCGCGGCGCAGGGCCCGGCAAGGCCATCTCCCGCGTCAAGGGGGCGCCCCAGCGGCGCGAAGGCCGCCTGACCATCCAGGCGGTGGCCGGCAGCGACGAGGACGCCGTCGAGCGCATGCGCTCCCTGGCTTCGGTCCGCCGGGCCCGCGAGCGTGACCGCGAGAAGCGCAAGGGCGGGCCCCAGGAGCAGGCCCGCGCCTCGCGCGAGGTGGTGATCCCCGACGTGATCACCGTCCAGGAGCTGGCCCAGCGGATGGCCATCCGCAGCGTCGACGTCATCAAGTTCCTGATGCGCCAGGGGCTGATGCTGAAGATCAACGACGTGATCGATTCCGACACCGCCGAGCTGGTGGCGTCCGAGTTCGGCCACACCGTCCGCCGCGTCTCCGAAGCGGACGTCGAGGAAGGCTTCCTCGACGCCGAGGACCTCGACGAGCACATGGTCTCCCGCCCGCCGGTGGTGACGGTCATGGGCCACGTCGACCACGGCAAGACCAGCCTGCTGGACGCCCTGCGCTCGACCGACGTGGCGGCGGGCGAGCACGGCGGCATCACCCAGCACATCGGCGCCTACCAGGTGCGGCTGGAGAACGGCCAGCGCGTGACCTTCCTGGACACCCCCGGCCACGCCGCCTTCTCCGCCATGCGGGCCCGCGGCGCCAACATCACGGACATCGTCATCCTGGTGGTGGCGGCCGACGACGGGGTCATGCCCCAGACCATCGAGGCGATCCACCACGCCAAGGCGGCCGGCGCCCCGATCATCGTGGCCATCAACAAGATCGACAAGCCCGACGCCGATCCGACCCGGGTGATCAACGAGCTGCTGCAGCACGAGATCGTGGTCGAGAGCCTCGGCGGCGACACCCAGGCCATCGAGGTCTCGGCGATCAAGAAAACCGGCCTGGACGACCTCGTCGAGGCCATCCTGCTGCAATCCGAAGTGCTGGAGCTGAAAGCCAATCCCGACCGCACCGCAGAGGGCGTGGTGGTCGAAGCCAAGCTGGACCGCGGCCGCGGTCCGGTCGCTACCGTCCTGGTCAAGCGCGGCACGCTCAAGCGCGGCGACATCGTGGTGGCGGGCTCGGCCTGGGGCCGGGTTCGCGCACTGGTGAACGAGCGCGAAGAGCAGGTGGCCGACGCGGGTCCGTCCGTGCCGGTCGAGATTCTGGGCCTGGATTCCACGCCCGAGCCGGGCGAGCCCCTGGCGGTGGTCGAGAACGAGGCCCGCGCCCGGGAGTTGACCGAGTACCGCGAACGCAAGCGCCGCGAGAAGTCTTTCGCCCCGCCGGCCGCCGGCGCGTCCCTGGCCGACATGATGGCCAAGCTCCAGGCCAAGACGGTCCGCGAGCTGCCGGTGATCATCAAGGCGGACGTGCAGGGCTCGGCCGAAGCCATCGTCGGATCCCTGGAGAAGATCTCCACCGACGAGGTGCGGGCGCGGATCATCCTTTCCGGCGCCGGCGCCATCACCGAGTCGGACGTGCTGCTGGCCAAGGGCTCCAACGCCCCGATCCTCGGCTTCAACGTCCGGGCCTCCAAGCAGGCGCGCGACCTGGCCGAGCGCGAAGGCGTGGAGATCAGGTACTACGCGATCATCTACGACCTGATCGACGACATCCGCGGCGTGCTCTCGGGCATGCTGGCGCCGCTGCAACGGGAAACCTTCCTCGGCAACGCCGACGTGCTGCAGACCTTCGACATCTCCAAGGTCGGCAGGGTCGCCGGCTGCCGCGTCACGGAAGGCACGGTCCGACGCGGGGCCAAGGTCCGCATCGTCCGCGAGAACGTGGTGGTGCTGGAGCTGGGCACGCTGCAGACGCTCAAGCGCTTCAAGGACGAGGTCGCCGAGGTCGTCGCGGGTCAGGAATGCGGCATGCAGTTCGCCGGATTCCAGGACATCCGGGTCGGCGATACGATCGAATGCTTCACGGTCGAGACGGTGGCGCGCACGCTGTGACGGCGGCGCGCTCGCGTCTGACGTGAGCTCGGGCGGATATCGGTGAACCTGTGCGGCGCCCCCCGCGTTTGAATGCGGGGGCGCATCTCCCGCACAAAGGATGTCACCCGATGTCGATGAAAGTCGTCATTATCAGCGCGGCCAGCCTGCTGACCGTCACGCCGGCCTTCGCCCTCACCCGCAGCGAGATCGTCCACCACACCGGCGGTCCGATCCCATACAGCCAGCTCTCCAGCCCCGACCGCAGCGGCTACAACGCCCGCGCCCATCGCGGCCGCCACCGGCGGGCCCCGGCCGGAGAGGTCGCCGCCAACACCTCGACGGCGGCGGGCCTGAACGCCGCCCCCGGCGCGGACCAGAGCGCGACCGGCGCGGTGAACTCCGGCGCGGCCATCGCACCCTCCACCGCGACCACCACCCCGCCGGCGGCCCCGAGCCCCCTGACCAGCGGCTCGTCGCCGACCACCGCCCCCGCCGTGGGCTCGGATTCGACGCTGCCGTCGACCAACGCCCCGGCGACGGGCTCGACCTCGACGGGCGGCGGCTCCGGCGAGAACGCCACCGGCGCTGCGACCAGCCCCGGCGGCGCGCCCCAATAACAGCCGCCCCTCCGGAG
>DASZVW010000230.1:0-4313 GCA_035546895.1 Polyangia bacterium | reverse complement strand
GGATGGAGCCGCGGCAGTAGTCGGCGAACACCATGAACGTCGCCCCGCTGGGGCGGAAGATCCCGTGCACGGCGATGCCGTTCAGGATGGCGCACATGCCGTGCTCGCGGATCCCGAACCGGATGTTGCGCCCGGTGCGGTGGCCCGGCTTGAAGTCGTCGTTCCCCGCCTTGAGGTCGCCGATGTAGTTCAGCGTCGAGCCGTAGAGATCCGCGCTGCCGCCGACGAGCAGCGGCACCCGGGCGGCCAGCGGCTGCAGCACGTCCTGCCCCGCCTTGCGGGTGGCGATCTTGGCGTCGGCCGGGAACTCGGGGATCGCGCCGAGCAGCGCCGCCGCCTCGGGCCGCCGCTGGGCCGTCCCCTGCGGGAGGTCGTGCGCCTCGGCGCGCGAGGTGGCCAGCTCCTCGGCCAGCTTGGGGTTCTTGGCCTTCCACGCCTCGAAGGTCTTGCTCCAGGCCGCGTGGGCGGCGCCGAGCTCCTTCTCGCGGGCGGCGAAGAAGGTCCGCACCTCCGGGGCCACGAAGTACGGCTCTTTCGGCAACCCCAGCCCCTTGCGGGCGGCCTCGGCGAACTTGGCCCCCCCCTCGCCGTGCGCCTTCTGCGTCCCCTCGACCTCGGGGATCCCCTTGCCGATGAGCGTCTTGGCGATGATGAGCTGCGGCTTGCCGCTCCCCGCCTTCTTGGCGCGCACGAACGCCGCGTAGAAGGCCTCCATCTCGTGGCCGTCGACGGTCTGCACGTCGAACCCGATCGCCTCGAACCGCTTGGCGGTGTCCTCGCTCTGCGTTTCCTTGGCCATCGCGTCCAGCGTGACGGCGTTGGAGTCGTAGATGAGGATCAGGTTGTCGAGCCGCTGGTGCCCCGCGAACTCCAGCGCCTCCATGGCCACGCCCTCCTGCATGCAGCCGTCGCCGGCCAGGCAGACGATGTGGTGATCGAAGATGGTGTGCTCCGCGGTGTTGAAGCGGGCCTCCGCCATCTTGGCGCCGACCGCCATCCCCACCGCGTTACCGACCCCCTGGCCGAGCGGCCCGGTGGTGGTCTCCACGCCGGAGGGCGCGTGCGTCAGCTCCGGGTGGCCGGGCGTCTTCGAATGGAGCTGCCGGAACCGCTTGATCTCCTCGAGCGTGATCTCCTGGTAGCCCGAGAGGTGCAGCCAGGCGTAGAGGAACATCGAGCCGTGCCCGGCCGAGAGCACGAAGCGATCGCGGTTGAGCCACCCCGGGTGGGCCGGGTCGTGGCTGAGCGCCTGGCCGTAGAGCACGGCGCCGATCTCGGCGCAGCCGAGCGGCAGGCCGAGGTGGCCGCTCTGACTGGCGACCACCGCGTCGATGGCCAGACCGCGCGCCATGGTGGCCGCCTGGGAGAGAATTTTTTCCGGGAGCTCGCTCATGTCGGCGCGCAGTCTAGCCGCACGCCGGCCCATCCGGAAGTCACGATGCTGCGGATTTTCCGGCCCTCCGCGGCGCGGCGGGCGTGAGCCTTACGCGCTGAGCCCGGCAACCAACCTCTCGGCCCGAGCGCCGGAGGGCCGGAACGTCAGCCGCCGCGCCCCGTCGGCGGCGATCTCGATCTCGATCGTCAGCCGCTCGTCGGGCGCGGCTTCCGGGAACCTGTCGAGCCACTCGATGGCCACCACCGCGCGGTCGAAGGCGTCGGCGAGCCCCAGCTCGTCGAGCTCGCGCGGATCGGCGATGCGGTAGAGGTCGGCGTGGACCAGCGGCACGCGCCCGGGGTGCTCGTTGACCAGCGCGAAGGTGGGGCTGGCCACGTGGCGGTCGGGCGCCACCTCGAGGCCGCGCGCCAGGCCCTGCACGAAGGTCGTCTTGCCGGCGCCGAGCGGGCCGACCAGCGCCAGCACGTCGCCGGCGGCCAGCGCCCGCCCGAGCCGCGCGCCGATGGCCTGCAGCTCGGCGGCGGTGGCGGCGGTGAAGGTCAGCGCGCCGGGCACGTCAGAGCTTGATCTTCTCGAAGTGGACCAGGTCGGCGAAGGCGGCGAAGCGCTCGCGGATCTGCCCGAGGTCGAGCCGCCGGAAGCGGTCGAGGCTGAAGTCCTCGACGGAGAACGAGGCCAGCACCGAGCCCATGATCATCGCCGTGCGGATGGTCGCCGGGCTCTGGTCCCCCTCGCGCGCGATCCAGCCCATGAAGCCGCCGCCGAACGAGTCGCCGGCGCCGGTGGGATCGACGACGTCCTCGATCGGGAAGGCCGGCGCCGCGAACACCCCGCCCTCGTGGAACAGCAGCGCCCCCGCGTCGCCGCGCTTGATCACCACCGCGCGCGGGCCGAGCTTGCGGATGGCGCGCGCCGCCGCCGGCAGGTTCGCCTCGCCCGAGAGCTGGCGCGCCTCCTCGTCGTTGAGCAGCAGCATGTCGACCCGCGCCAGCAGCTTCAACAGGTCGGGCCGCTTCCCCTCGATCCAGAAGTTCATGGTGTCGCAGGCCACGAACTTCGGCTTCTGGCCCGCCCGCTCGGTCTGCTCGAGCACGCTGAGCTGCAGCGCCGGATCGATGTTGGCCAGGAAGACATACGGCGAGTCGGTCCAGGCGGCCGGCAGCTTGGGGCGGAAGTCGGAGAAGACGTTGAGCTGGGTGTCGAGCGTGGTGCGCGTCGAGAAGTCGCGCGCGTAGACGCCCGACCAGCGGAACGTCTTGCCGGCCACCCGCTCGAGCCCCGCCAGGTCGACCGCGTGCGCCTCGAACAGCTTGGTGTGCGCGTCGGGGAAGTCGGTCCCCACGATCCCGGTCAGGCGCACCGGCGCCAGGAACGAGGCGGCCACCGAGAAGTACGAGGCGGCGCCGCCCAGCACGTCGGCGCGCTTCCCCGCGCGGGTCTCGACGGTGTCGAGGCCGACCGATCCGACGACCAACAGAGGCGAAGGTGATGACATGCTCAGATCTCTCTCCCGTAAAGTGCCCGCAGGCGTTGGCGCGCCTCGGGCGAGATCGCCTCCGGCGCGGTGAGGATGGCGTGGGCGGCGGCGGTGGCGCAGCCGCACGCGGCGGCGCGCGCCGCGTGGGGCGGCAGGCGGCGCACGATCTCCTTGGCGCCGGCCACGTTGGCGGTGAGGACCGCGATGACCGCCTGCGCGGTGACCGCCGCCTCCTCGGCGTGCCAGGCGTCGTAGTCGGTCACCAGCGCCAGCGAGGCGAAGCAGAGCTCGGCCTCGCGGCAGAGCTTGGCCTCGGTGGCCGCGGTCATGCCGATGAGGTCGGCCCCCCAGCTCCGGTGCAGCAGCGACTCGGCGCGGGTCGAGAACTGCGGCCCTTCCATGCAGACGTAGGTGCCGCCCCGGTGGAGCCGCTTGCGGTCGGTGGGTGGGCGCGCCGTCAGCCGCGCGCCCGGCGGCGCCTCGAGGACGCCGGTCTCGGCGGCGGCCGCCGCCACCGCCGACGCGAAGGCCGGGCAGGTCGGCTCGGCGAAGCTCACGTGCCCGACCGCGCCCTCGCCGAAGAAGCTGGAGGCGCGCCGGTGCGTCTTGTCGATGAACTGGTCGACCAGCACGAAGTCGCCCGGCGGCATCCCCTCGCGCAGCGAGCCGACCGCCGAGACGGAGAGCACCCGCGTCGCCCCCGCCGCCTTCAGCGCGCAGACGTTGGCGCGGTAGTTGATCTCCGAGGGGGAGACCCGGTGCCCCGCCCCGTGGCGCGGCAGGAACAGGATCCGGATGTCGCCCATCCGCCCGCTCACCAGCGGCCCCGAGGGGGCGCCGAACGGCGTCGACACCACCTCCGTCCGCCGGTCGGTGAGACCGTCGATGTCGTAGAGGCCGCTGCCGCCGAGGACGCCCAGGATCATGGTGGTGCCGCCGAAGCCGATGCTTCTAACACGCGGCCGGGAGCTGTGGGAGCATTGAGCGGAGAGCATGGCGGACGGGGACTTCGTCGACTACCTGGTCGCGCACGGCGCCTACGCCGAGGCGGCGCGCGTGGCCGGCGAGCGGGGCGAGCTCCGCCGCGCCATCGGGCTCTACGAGCGGGTCTGGCGGTTCGCCGAGGCCTGGCCGCTGGCGCTGAAGCTGGGCGACCGGGCGCTCGCGGTCCGGCTGGCGCTGGACGCCGACCTGCCGACCGAGGCGGCCGAGATCGCCGCCGCCGCGCCGCCCGAGGCGCTGCTCCCGATCGCCGAGGCCTTCGCCGCCCGCGGGCGGACGTTCGAGGCGGCCCGCGCCGCCGAGCGGGGGGGCGCCTGGGCGCGCGCCGCCGCCTGGTACCGCCGCGCCGGGGCCCCGCTCGAGGAGGCGCGCGCCCAGGTGCAGGCCGGCGCTCTGCGCGAGGCGGGCCTCATCTACGAGCGCCTGGTCGCGCAGGGG
>DASZVW010000229.1:0-10359 GCA_035546895.1 Polyangia bacterium | reverse complement strand
TCACGCAGACGCTCACCAGCGTGGCGATGGGGCCCAAGACCAACTCGGCCGGCGGCGTGATGTTCAAGAAGCCGGGGCGGATGCGCTGGGACTACGACAAGCCGGAGAAGGCGACCTACGTGAGCGACGGCGGCGTGCTCTGGCTCTACGAGCCCGAGGACCAGCAGGCGTTCAAGCAGGAGCTCAAGGCCTCGCAGCTCCCGGCGGCGCTGGCTTTTCTCACGGGCAAGGGGAAGCTGTCGGCCGAGTTCGACATCACGCCGGTGGCCAGCAGCCCCTACGGGACGCCGGGCGACTACCTGCTGGCGCTGTCACCGAAGGTGGCGGAGCCGCAGGTCAAGAGCATCCTCTTCGTCGTCGACCCCAAGACCTTCGACGTCCGCGAGAGCGTCATCACCGACGGTCAGGGGAACACCAACGACCTGACCTTCGCCGACATCAAGACCAACACCCGCCTCCCCGAGGCGGAGTTCCACTTCGTCCCCCCCGCCGGCACCCGCGTCATCGACACCGCCAAGCTCGGCAGATGACGAGGCCTGCGACGGAGGCGGGGCGGCCGGTAGCGAGACCCACGGAGGTGGGGCTGTAACGGCGAGCGCAGCGCGGCTTCGCCGCGCGGAGCGAGAGGGGACCGGGGGGCGCGAGCGGCAGCGAGCCGCCCCCCGTAAGACGAGCCGCCCCCCGTAAGACTAAAACCGCATCGTGAAGGCGCCGCCGGTCATGTGCGGGCTGGCGATCGGCGTGAACATCGCCGAGGAGGTGCCCGAGGGGGCCGGGGTGGCGGCCTTCTCGCCGCCGCCGCCGAAGATGAGCGGGATCGCGCAGACGCCGGCGCCGACCACGCCGATCGCCGCCACCACCCAGCCGACGTCCGCGATGTTGGAGTCGCGCTGGCCGCGCTGCTGGATCGAGTCCAGCGTCCCCTGCTGGGTGGGGTCGGTGTTCTGGTAGTCGTGCTCGGCCTGCAGGTCGAGGATGCCGAAGGTGGTGCCGAGCGCGATGCCCACCACCGCCCCGGCCAGGAACCCGTACATCAGGTCCTTGCGGAACGGCGTCATCTCGCCGCTGCCGAACCCGCTGCCGCTGTCGCCCGAGGAGGCCGCCTTGGCCGCCGCGGCGCCCAGCGCCACCGCCGTCTCCTCGCCCTCGGAGACGGTGACCGGCTTGCTGCCGGCCGACTTGCCGTTCGGGTAGACGCCCTCGACGATGTAGTCGCCCTTGGGGACGCTGTAGATGGTGACCGGCGCGGTGCCGAACAGGCGCCCCTCGAGGAAGACCTTCACCTTCTGCTCCGCCGGCGCGTTCACCACCACGCGCCCCAGCCCCTCGCCGTTGGGCGAGGCGAAGTGGACGTGCCCCAGGCTGTCGGTCTTGGGCGCCTCCTGATCCAGGTTGAGCGCCGCCTTGGGCTTCTCCTCGTCGCTGGCCTGGACGGCCGGCTTCTCGTCGTCCCCGCCGGCCTTCGGCGTCTCGCTGTCGGTCCCGGCGGGCGCGCCGGCGCTGTCGCTGCTGGTGTCGGCGGCGGGCGCGGGGGCCTTCTTCTTCTTGGCCGAGGCCTGGGGGGCAGCCAGGAGGGTCACCCCCACGACCAGCAGGGCGAAAACGATTCCTCGCGAGGGTCCCGAGCGGAGGTCTGAACGCGTCATGGAGAGTCCTGTCGCTGAAGGTGGCGGTCCGATTCCCGTTGGAGGCCGAGAGCATACGCTCATTTCATAAAAAGTGCGCCGGCCGATTCAGGCGCCGCCGGCGGCGTGACGGCCGACGAACGGGTTCTCCTCCCGCTCGGCCAGCACGGTGGTCTCTGGGCCGTGGCCGGGGACCACCAGCGTGTCGTCCGGGAGCGTCAGCAGCCGCTCGCGGATCGAGCGCCGGATGGCCGCCGTCGACCCGCCCCAGAGGTCGGTGCGGCCGATCGAGCGGGCGAACAGGGTGTCGCCGGCGAACAGGACGGGCGTCTCGGCGGCGGCCTCGAAGTAGAGGCAGAGCGAGCCCGGCGTGTGCCCGGGGGTGTGGAGCGCGCGGGCTTCTCGTCGCCCGAAGCCGATCGCCTCGTCGCCGCGCAGCTCGTGGGTCGGTGCCGGCGGCGACAGCCAGGGGAGCCCGCCGGGGCGGCGGACGCCGAACGCCTCCGTCTGCATGACCGCGTGGTCATAGAGCCAGCGGTCGTGGGCGTGCAGGAGGACGTCGGCGCCGGTGCGGGCGGCGACCTCGCCGGTGGCCATGACGTGGTCGAAGTGGGCGTGGGTGTGGACCACCTTCACGGCGGTCAGGCCGTCGCGGGCCAGCGCGGCCAGGATCTCCTCCGCCTCGTCACCCGGATCGATCACCAGCGCCTCGCGCGTCTCGGGGCAGCTGACGATGGTGCAGTTGCAGCCGAGCGCCCCGACCGGGAAGGTCCGGCGCGCCAACTTCCCGGCCGGCATCGCTAGCGCAGGCGGAGCGGGACGCCGCTCACCATCATCACCACCGACTCGGCCCGCTCCGCGAGGACCTGGTTGGCCTGCCCGGCCACGTTGATGAGGCGGCGATCGGGGACGTTGGCCGGCAGGAAGCCGAGGCCGATCTCGGTGGTGACCACCACGATCGGCGTCTTCGAACGGTAGATGCGGTCGGCCAGGAGCTGCACCTCGGCCAGCAGGTCGCCGTCGCTGCTCTTGTCGGTGGCGGCCAGCCGCTTCGACAGCCACACGGTGAAGCGATCGATCACCACCGCGCCGCAGCCGTCGAGGCTCTCGGGATCGAGCGCGTTGACCAGCTTCTCGGGCGCCTCGATGAGCCGCCAGGTGGTGTCGTGGTCGCGCCGGTGGTTGGCGAGCCGCGCCTTGAGCTCGTCGTCCCCCTCGATGTGCGCCGCCACGTAGAGCCAGGGGGGCGGGCCGAGCTCCGACGCGCGCCGGAGCGCGTATGCCGATTTGCCAGAGCGCAGCCCGCCGGTGATGAAGGTGAACATCCCTTTAGGCTAGCGTCACCGCTCGAGGAAGGCGAGCGCCGTCCTCTCGAAGTCGGGGCGCGCGGCGCGGAAGACGGCGTCGTGGCCCCCCTCGGGGACGACATACAGGGCGGCCCCGGGGATGGCGCGGTACTGCTCGACGAAGATCTCCAGCGGGTAGAGCGGGTCGCGGTCGCCGGTCACGATCAGCGTGCGCGCCTGGATGGTCGCCAGCTGGGGCGGCGTGAACGCCAGGTCCTCGGTGTCGGTGGCGAAGCCGCGGGCGGTCCGCCAGAGCGCGCGGATCTGCTCGTCCCCCTGCACGTGCCGGGCGCGCATCTCGCGCCAGTCCTCGTCGCTGCGCCCGTCGATGCTGACGGCGGCCATGATGGCGCGCGCCGGCTTCGGGAAGTAGCTGGGTGCCCCGATGGTCACCATCGCCTCCAGGCGGCCGCGCGTCGCCGGCGCCGTCGCCAGGTGAAGCAGCGTGTTTCCGCCGAAGCTGAGCCCGACCGCCTTCACCCGCTCGAGCCCCAGGTGATCGAGCAGCGCCCGGACGTCGTCGGCGGCCTGCCGGTGGGTCAGCCGGCCGGTCGGGTTCGTCGAGCGCCCGTGCCCGCGCGCGTCCGGCATGATGAGCCGCCAGCGCGCGGCGAGCGCGTCCAGATCGAACAGGTGGACCCAGTCGCCGCTGGCGCCGAAGAAGCCGTGCAGCAAGAGCAGCGGCGGCCCGTCGCCCCGCACCTCGTACGCCAGATCGATTCCGTTGACCGCGAGCTTCTCCATGATGGACCTCCGCGCCGTGAGGTAACCGGTCCGCGTCTCCGTTGATAGCTCCCCCGTTCGGGCGTAGGATGAGATCGGTTGGTTGGGGCGAGGGGCGCGGCCGGAGCGGTAGGAGAACGGGATCGGCCAGGACGGGAACTCGTCGGGGGACGGCGTCGAGAGACGCGCAGGCAGCTCGATAGCGGGCCTCCGCCTCCGCACGTGCGCCGCGGAGCTCTTGGAGCCGGTGCGTCGCCATCTCGATTTTGAGCGGCCGTGGGATCTCGGAAGGGGCTCAGGCATGCCTCCGGATGGCGTGAGTGGCGATGGCCCACAGGAGACAGGTGAGGGTGCTTCCGAGCAACACACCGAGAAACATCTCGGCCTTCGTCCGTTGCGCCATGCGGGTCCGGGGCTGCGGATCCATCTGCGGTGGTGGCCAGGCCGCAACCTCGATCTCCACCGTGCGTGTTCGTCGCCGGAGGGCGATCAGTGCTTCTGTCTCCCGCTCGATTTGTTCCTCGAGCCGCCGGAGCAGGGCCTCGTCTGGCGTCTCATCCATGGGAGCTCCGGAAGTCTGGCATGACGAGCCGCCTGGGTGGTTTGCCAACACGTAATCTGCGTGCTACACGTAATTTACGTGACGAGCGATGGCCCGCAACATCACTCTCTCCCTGGACGATGAGATCCTTCGCGAGGCGAAGATCTTGGCGGCACAACAAGGATTGTCGGTGTCGGCGTTTCTCAGGCGGGAGCTCTCCCGGCTGGTCCAAGATCAGCGCGGCTTCGTGAAGGCGCGTGAGGCCGCGGTCCGGCGGCTCGCGCATGGAACCTCGCTGGGCGGAGGTCCGCTTCCCGTCCGGGACGAGCTACACGATCGTGCCAAGCTTCGTTGACACGAACATCCTCGTCTACGCCGAGGATCGGGACGCCGGACGGAAGCATGAGATCGCGCGCGATCTGGTGCTGGACCTCTGGAATGGCGAGGGCGGTGGTGTTCTCAGCGTCCAAGTTCTGCAAGAGCTCTACGTGACCCTGACCCGCAAGCTGCGCCGTCCATTCGCGCCCGCTCGTGCCGCCGAGATCGTCCGCGAGTACCTGACCTGGCGGGTGGTCGACAACGGCGCCGACCTTCTCGTCGCCGCCATGGCGCTTCAGCAGCGCGCCAGTCTTTCGTTGTGGGACGCGCTGATCGTCGAGGCGGCCGCCGTCGCCGGCTGCGACAGGCTGTACTCGGAGGACCTGAACGCGCGCCAGCGCTTCGGTTCCGTCGAGGTGGTGAACCCCTTCGTGGCCTGATCACGCGGTGCCGGCGTTCAGGAGCGGCAGCACCGGAACGTCGGTGGGACCAACGTCGATCCCGGCGGCGGTCAGCAGGGCGTGGACCTGGCCGCGATGGTGGGTCTGGTGGTTGAACATCTGGACCACCTGCACCCAGCGCGGGTGGGTCTGCGTGAAGCCGTAGAGCTTCGCGGTCCAGGTCATCGGCTCGGCGAGGTCGGCGGGGGTGAGGGCCCGCGCCCAGGTGAGGATCTCCTGGTCCATCGCGACCCGCGCGACGCGTAGCTCCTCGAAGTCCTCGTGGAGGAGCGCTCCCGGCGCTCTCACCGGATAACTCTTACCGGTGAACCGCGCCATCCAGCCGCCGTCGCCGCCCAGGATGTGATCGAGCGTGGCGTGGATCGACTTGAAGAACGCGCCCCGATCTCGCCGCCGCTCCTCGTCGGACAGGGTGCCGCACGCCGCGTACACCTTCCGGTTCATCCAGCGGTTGTACTCGGCCATCAGGAGCGCATAGGTCCCGGTGAACATGCCCAGAGCCTACTGCCGGGAGGCGCCGGGCGCCGAGCGATCATGATTCGTTTGCACCGCCCAACAAAAAGGGGAGACCCTCGCGGGCCTCCCCTTTCGGTCGTTCGCTCAGGCGCGGGTTACGAGCAGCC
This sequence comes from Polyangia bacterium, assembly GCA_035546895.1. Classification (GTDB taxonomy): domain Bacteria; phylum Myxococcota_A; class Polyangia; order Fen-1088; family Fen-1088; genus JADGRB01. The sequence continues at coordinate 4,722 of DASZVW010000229.1, read as the reverse complement.
GGAGGTGGTGCCGCAGTTGACGCACTTGTGGCAGCTGCCGTTGGGGATCATGATCGAGCCGCACTCGGGGCAGGTCGGCGCGTCGGTGCGGGCGATGAAGCTGTAGTTGCCGTTCCCGCTGTAGGTGCTGCTGCCGTTGCCGTTCTTGTGGCCGTTGGCGTGGCCGTTCGCGCCGTTGGCGCTGCTGACGTCGATGACCTCCACCTTCTGGGCGGCGGCCACGGCGTCGGCGACGCGCTGGAGCTCCGCCTCGGCGGGCGCCGGCGCTGTCGCTTCCTCCTGGGCCACCGGCGTCTCGCGCACGAACTTCGAGCCCAGCCAGCGGAAGAGGTAGTCCATGATCGAGCTGGCGCGCGGGATCTCCGGGTTCTCGGTGAACCCGTACGGCTCGAAGCGGGTGCGCGAGAACTTGTCGCAGAGGAGCCGCAGCGGGACGCCGTGCTGCAGCGCCAGCGAGATCGCGGTGGCGAAGCTGTCCATGACGCCCGAGATGGTCGAGCCCTCCTTGGCCATCTTGACGAAGATCTCGCCCGGCTCGCCGGTCTCGTAGAGGCCGACGTGGATGTACCCCTCGTGCCCGGCGACCGAGAACTTGTGGGTCACCGAGCGCCGCTCGTCGGGGAGCTTGCGCCGCACCGCCGCCGGCGGGCCGTTCTTGACCGGCTCGGCGGCCACCGGGCCAGCCGCCTTGGCCAGCCCCGGGTCGACCTTGCTGGTCGAGAGCGGCTGCGTCCGCTTGCAGCCGTCGCGGTAGATGGCCACCGCCTTGAGCCCCTGCTTCCAGGACTCCATGTAGGCCTCCTGCACGTCCTCGACGGTGGCGTCGGTCGGCAGGTTGACCGTCTTGGAGATGGCGCCCGAGATGAACGGCTGCGCGGCCGCCATCATCCGGATGTGCCCCTGGTAGTGGATCGAGCGGGTGCCGTTGGCGGCGCGGAAGGCGCAGTCGAAGACCGGCAGGTGCTCGGGCTTGAGGCCGGGCGCCCCCTCGATCGTCTCCTCGGTGTCGACGTACTCGACGATCGCCTTCACCTGCGCCTCGTCGTAGCCGAGCTTGGCCAGCGCCTCCGTGATCGTGTTGTTGACGATCTTGATCATGCCGCCGCCGACCAGCCGCTTGTACTTGATGAGCGCGATGTCCGGCTCGATGCCGGTGGTGTCGCAGTCCATCATGAAGCCGATGGTCCCGGTCGGCGCCAGCACCGTGGCCTGGCCGTTGCGGTAGCCGTGTTCCTTGCCGATGACGATCGTCTGGTCCCAGGCGTCGCGGGCGGCGTCCAGCAGGTCGGCCGGCACCGCCGTGGCGTCGATCTTGTCGACCTCCTTGCGGTGCTTCTTCATGACGCCGATGAACGGCTCGCGGTTCTCGGCGTAGCCGTCGAACGGCCCGGTCACGTCGCGCGAGATGACGGCGCTGGTCCGGTAGGCCCAGCCGGTCATGAGCGCGGTGATGGCCCCCGCGTAGGCGCGCGCCGGGGCGCTGTCGTACGGCAGCCCGCGCGACATCAGCAGCGCGCCCAGGTTGGCGTAGCCGAGGCCCAGCGGCCTGAACCGATGCGAGTTCTCGGCGATCCGCGGCGTCGGGTACTTGGCGTTGCCGACGATGATCTCCTGCCCGAGGATGGTCGTCTCCACCGCGCGGCGGAAGGAGGTCACGTCGAACTCGCCCGCGTTGGGCGCGCCCTCCGCCGCCACGAACTTGCGCAGGTTCAGCGAGGCCAGGTTGCAGGCCGAGTCGTCCAGGTACATGTACTCGCTGCAGGGGTTGGAGGCGTTGATGCGCGCCGTCCCCGCCGAGGTGTGCCAGGCGTTGATGGTGGTGTCGTACTGCAGGCCGGGATCGCCGCACTGCCAGGCCGCCTCGGCGATGTCGCGCCACAGCTTGCGCGCCGGGACCGTCTCGACCGGGCTGCCGTCGCGCACCGAGCGCGTGGTCCAGTCGCGGTCCTTCTGCACCGCCTCCATGAAGTCGTCGGTGACGCGGACCGAGTTGTTCGAGTTCTGGAAGAAGACGGACTTGTACGCCTCCCCGTCGAATGACCCGTCGTAGCCGGCGTCGATCAGCGTCCAGGCTTTCTTCTCCTCCTTGGCCTTGCACCAGATGAACTCGTCGACATCGGGGTGCTCGACGTTGAGGATCACCATCTTGGCCGCGCGGCGGGTCTTGCCGCCCGACTTGATGACGCCCGCGAAGGCGTCGAAGCCGCGCATGAAGCTGACCGGGCCCGAGGCGGTGCCGCCGCCGTTCAGGAGCTCCTTCGACGAGCGAATCGGGGAGTGGTTCGTCCCGGTGCCGGAGCCGTACTTGAACAGCATCCCCTCGGTCTTGGCCAGGCCGAGGATCGACTCCATCGTGTCGTCGACGCTGTTGATGAAGCAGGCCGAGCACTGCGGGTCCGCCTCGATGCCCACGTTGAACCAGACCGGGGAGTTGAAGGCCATCTTCTGGGTGACGAGGAGGTGCTTGAGCTCGGCGTTGAAGATCTGCGCCGACTCGGCGTCGGCGAAGTAGCCGTCCTTCTTCCCCCAGGCGGTGATGGTGTCGGCCACCCGGGAGATCAGCTGGCGCACCGAGCGCTCGCGCTGAGGCGTCCCGACGATGCCGCGGAAGTATTTCTGGACCACCACGTTGGTCGCCGTCTGCGTCCAGCTCTTGGGGACCTCGACGTCGCGCTGCTCGAACACGCTCTTGCCGTTCTCGCCGGTGATGGCGGCCGTGCGCAGCTCCCACTCGACGCCGGCGAAGCCGTCGTCGCCGGGGGCGGTGAAGTAACGCTGGAGCTTGAGCCCGCGTCCGCCGGCCGTCTTGGCCGCCTCGGGTTTGCTGCCTCGCCGCGCCGGCGCATGCGCCGAGAACGGCGGCGCGCCGCCGGCGCGCCCGTTGCGATTCTTTCGGACGTCGTGCTTCTCGAGCATGGACTTCCTCCCCGTTAAGACCTTGGGCGGCCCAAATGGCGCCCGGCGAAGGTTGTATCCGAATCTCGAAATTACCGCAAGATATAGTGTGGCGACTAATCTCAGCCACTACATCTTGTGGATACTAGGTGGATAACCTGTGGGTGACTCTGTTGCCTCTTGGCAAAATCACCAAAGTTTTCGCCCACCGTAAACGTGAGGACCAATTCTCCACCGGGGCGTGAAAAGATGCAAGTACGTTACATATATCGTCACTCAATTTTTATCGGCGGGCGGCCGACGATCTGCTGAGCTTCCCCCCGTCGGCGCCCACTTCTTTCAGATGCGCGGGCGCGTTCTCGCGTCGCGGCGCGGGTTTGCGGTCGTAGACTACGGAGCCAATCGATGACCCCCGACCCGACGCCGACCGCGCCCCCCTCGAACCTTCGCTCGAAGCCGCGCTCGCGCCTCCGCCGCGCCGCCGGGCTCGCCGCGCTGGCCCTCTGCGCCTTCTCGGCCGGGCTGGTGTTCGCGCCGCCGCTGCACGCGGGGCGCTTCAACCCGTATCAGAAGCTGGGCGTGTTCACCAAGGTGCTGTCGTACATCGAGGGGCACTACGTCGAGGACATTCCGGAGACCGATCTCATGTACGGCGCCGCCCGCGGGTTGACCGACGTGCTCGATCCGCACTCGCGGTTCATGGACCCCGACGAGTACGGCAAGCTGAAGAAGGAGACCGAGGGGAACGAGGAGATCGACGGCATCGGCATCGACGTCGAGAAGCGGCGGAACAAGTTCGTCATCATCTCGCCCATCGAGGGGTCGCCGGCCGCCAAGGCGGGGATCGAACCGGGCGACGTCATCAAGCGCGTCGACGGCGTGGAGCTCGGGCCGCTGGAGTTCGACGACGCCATCGGCCGCATGCAGGGGCCGGCCGGCAGCGAGGTGGTGCTGCTCGTCGATCGCCACGGCCGCGACCTCACCTTCCGGATCAAGCGCGCCCGCTACGAGGTGAAGGCGGTGGAGGGGAGGCTGATCGAGCCCGGCATCGCCTACTTCAAGATCCGGGTCTTCTCGACCAGCACCGACGCCTTGCTGGGCGATCTGCTCGAACAATTGTCGGCGAAGGCGAAGGGGTTCAAGGGGATGATCCTCGACCTGCGCCGCAACCCGGGCGGCCTGCTCGATCAGGGGATCCGCGTCGCCGATCGCTTCATCTCCGACGGGCTGATCGTCAAGACGGTCGGCAAAGGGGGGCAGGTGATGGACGAGGCGCGGGCGCACAGCCACGGGACCTGGGACGGGTTCCCGATGATCGTGCTGGTCGACGGCGCCACCGCCTCGGCGGCGGAGATCGTCGCCGGCGCGCTGCAGGACCACGGGCGGGCGGTCATCCTCGGCACCCAGACCTTCGGCAAGGGGTCGGTGCAGATCGTGATCGACATCGACGGCTGCGGGCCCAAGCCGTGCGGCCTCAAGCTGACCACCGCCCGCTACTACACGCCGAACGGGCGCTCGATCCAGGGGCAGGGGATCACCCCGGACGTGGTGGTGGACGCCACGGCGCCGCCGCCCGATCTCGACGAGGCCGACCTGCCGCGCGAGCGTGACCTGCGCAAGCGGCTGCGCAACGAGCAGGGGGACAAGGCGGTCGAGACGCCGCGGCTCGACGACTACCAGCTGCAGATGGCGCTCGACTACCTGCACTCCTGGTCGGTGTTCGCCAAGCAGACCGCCCACCGTTAGCGCCGCGCCGGCGGCGCGATCGGCGTCGTGGCCGAGTCGCCGCCGCGGCCGTGGTCGCGCTTGCAATTGACGGCGAACTGC
>DASZVW010000228.1:0-3201 GCA_035546895.1 Polyangia bacterium | reverse complement strand
GGGGCCGCCGGCTTACACCGACGGAAGAAAAACAACGTCGACAGCTACTCTCGTCGCGAGAAAGAGCTTCAATGGGGCCGCCGGCTTTCACCGACGGAAGAGGCTCGCGGAAATTTTCGCGAGGAATCACGGGCTTGCCAGTGTGATTGCGAGCGACAGTCCATTTTCGGCGGATCGTTGCAGGGCGAAACGTCTTCCCAACGACGGACGCCTGCGGAGTGCCTTTCATATCGCCGACTTGTCGAAGTTTTACGGACGCGAGCGCTCACGGTGCGCCAGTCAGCACCGCGGCGCTCGCAGAGCAGTTCATGTTTCTCTCTTGAGTTCTCAGAGAACATCACCGTGTACCAGTCGCGGTCAGCCTACACCACGACAGCGTGGCGAGGTGACGACAAGTACGGACGGCCAACCGCCTCGAACACCGTCGCGCCTCGGCCAACCGACGGCCCGACGTCGATGAGCAGTACCTGATCCTCGGCTCTGTTGATGACCTCGGTGAGCACAGCGATGAGCTCGACCCTCTCGCGCGGCGACAGTTCGCACCTGAAGACCGAGAGCTGGATGTGTTCTCCGAACCCACGCATCACTCGATACACTTGGCGCAGGCGCCGGACATTGGCGATGTCATAGCAGACGACGTAGACGTTCTTCACGGCTACCTCGTCCGGAACCCAGGGTAGCTCGGAATCTCCCCAACCAAATGCCGCGCGAGCAAACGCACCTGTACCTCGAGCACACGCCGGTAGCAGATTCGATATCCGAAGATCGGGTGCGTGACGAGCTCATCCATTCGCTTCTCGTACAGGCGCAGGAATCGCGCTCTCGCGTGGTTCGTGAGAGCCACCGCGCCGCCGCGTCGGACGAAGTCGCTCGGCTGCACCACTGCCGTGTTCACGGCGCTCAGAACGACCGAGTCCGCAACGATTGGCCGGAACTCCTCCATCATGTCCAGGGCAAGCGCAGGGCGTCCGTAGCGCGGGCGATGATAGAAGCCCAGAAAAGGATCCAACCCCACGGACTGAGCCACGATCGTGAGATCCTTGGCGAGCAGCGAATACGCCAGCGACAGCAGCGCGTTGATCGGATCGCGCGGCGGGCGGCGATTTCGTCCATCGAAGTCGAAAGAGAGCGCGGAATCTTTCGCTTCTTGCTTCAGCATCCTTGCGAAGTGTTCGAAGTACACGCGCGCAGCCGTTCCTTCGATGCCCAACAAGGACGCTGCGGACGTACACGCCTCGGCGCTGCCGCAAAGCTCGCGAAGCATTGCGATCGCGCGATCGGGAACTCCCTCGCCGTTCCGCCGCAAGAGGGTGCGCGAGTTCGCGATCTTCGTCGTCACGAACCGCTTCGCCAGTTCCAGCGATCGTATCTCGCTCTCAGCCGCCCGAAACTGCTCGCGCCGCAGCTCCACGTTCTTGTGCGAGAGCCCCGTCGTCATTCCGTAGAACCACCCGCCGGAGGTGAAGTACGCGATGGGGACGCCTCGCCCGACGATCGCCTGGAGGGCCTGCGTCGACATCTGAGCCTGCCCGAAGAGCCCGACCTGCGACGTCTGACCGAGCCGCACCCTCTCGACGGGCCCCTCCCGAAGCTGCACCGTCAGCTCATCGCCGATCTTGCCGACCCGAGCTCCGGGCGCCTGGACGTAAAGCGGCAGCGCGTCGTCCCGGGCGGGGAGCAAGCGTCTCGGTTGAAATGCGGCCTGGGCGATCTCCTCTGGCTCGGCGTCTACCCTCTCCCGTTCGGCGTCCGGGAGCCGCAGCAGGTTGATCTCGTCCGGCAGGCAGATCGCGACCAGCGAGCAGCGCGGGCACTTCGGGCTGTCCTGGAGCGGCGGCGGGATCGTCGCCGACGCCATCGTCGCCCGCATCGCGGCCAGCAGTTCGAGCGTGCGTGCCCTCAGCTCGGCCGAGAAGGGAATCCTGACCCGACGCTTCGACCCTACGAAGTAGAGCTCGCCTTCGCGGCAGACGTAGCCGTTCTCTTCGAGGACCAGCCCTTGCGCGCAAAGCTGCACGCGCTCCGGCTCCCACGCCCCCTCCGGCACGTTCGGCGCCTCGCCGCGCTTGTAGTCCACGGGCGTGACGTCCGCACCGACCGCCTCGACGAGATCGATCCGCGCGACGAGGCCGATCCTGGGCGCCGAGAGGTAGATAGACCTCGCATGAAGCGTCTCGCGCTCGCCTGCCGGCTCGGCGCCCGCATCGGGAAGATCGCCCGTCTCCCTGTCGACCCTTCGATGATGGAACCGGCCCTCCACCGTGTCGGCGCTGTCGGCGAAATCGCCCTGCGCCCACTCGAGGTAGGCGAGCCGCGGACAATAGGCGAACTCGTTGAGCATGCGGGCGGGAACGAGATCGGGAACATCGCAACCGCGTGAGTGGTCTGCCATACCACCAGGATCGGCCGCGCCTTTGTCACGGGAGGACAAGGTCTGATGCACAGTGTTTGGCGCCGGCGCGACCGTTGGTATCCTTAGGGAGCCATGTCGAAGCCCGCCCGCCTGCAGCCCCTCGCGACGGCGGCAGACTTGCTTGCGCTGCCAGAAGGCGGGCGCTTTCACGAGGTCATCGCCGGCGAGTTGGTGGAGAAAGCAGCCCCCAGCGGCGAGCACGGCACGACGCAGGCCGCCGTGGCCGGAAGTCTCTTCGGGTCCTTCTCGCGCCCGCCGGGCGGGAACGTCCCCGGCGGCTGGTGGTTCGCGACCGAGGTCGAGATCGAGTTCGAAGCGCACGAGATCTATCGGCCGGACGTCGTCGGTTGGCGACGCGAGCGCTCACCGCAGCGACCGACCGGCGCACCGACCCGGCTCCGCCCAGATTGGATCTGCGAGATCCTCTCGCCCTCGACCGCGAGGAACGATCAGGTGACGAAGCTCGAGACGTACCGCCGGTGCGGCGTGCCCCACTACTGGATCGCCGATCCGGTGCAGCGCACCTTGCTGGTCTACCGCCTGACGCCCGACGGGTACCTGCTCGCGCTCACCGCCGAGGGCGACAGCGGACGCGTTCGGGCCGAGCCGTTCGAGGCCATCGAGATCGAGGTGGGGGTGTTGTTCGGGGAGGATGCGGAGGGGGGGTAGTCGCACGGCCACAACGGTCACAACACCGATGACGGCGCAAAGCTACCGTATCCGCCCTGATCGCTCCGGCGAATCGCCGACGAAAATACCGCGGATATTCCGCGCGCCTGACGAGTGGG
>DASZVW010000227.1:0-8174 GCA_035546895.1 Polyangia bacterium | reverse complement strand
TGACTGCGGCCAGTTCCTGGCACAAGAATCGCGACTCGCGAGAATTGCGTCGAGCGCTCTTGGAGTTACTCCGAGCGCTCGACGCGTAGCAAGGGCCCGTTATGCTTCCCATCATAGACCGGCGGCCCTAGCTTGCCGTTCAACTATCACCTGAGGGGCTGATCGTAGTCCGGGGAGACTGATCCCGGACCAGCACGAGGCCTTATCCCTCGCCGCTCGCGAGCAGTTCTGGGAACGCCGCCAGAACAGGCACGAGTTCAGCAGCTTCACCAGGACTTAAGGGGGTTCGACGCACGCCCTCCAGTTCGTCAAGGAGTTGGTCGACCGGATCCCCCAGGCGATCAAAAACGCCTCGACGGCCGTCGAGATAGTCACCGACGTATCCGTACTCCTCGAACATGTCCGGATAGAATTTCCGGCTATGCGCCGAGCAGAGAACTGATTCGAAAAAGTGCCAACCGAAGAATGATTGCGCGACGTCTTCGAGCGTCCGGCCCGTCAGCGTGGAACAGCAGAACGCTCTCCCACAGCCCGGCACGTCGCAGGTCATGATACCGCCGATCGTCATCACGCCTCCTCGTCGAAAGTGTTCGACTTCGCGATCATCAGAGTAAAAGTATCTTCCGTTCCTTCTTCAAACGTTTCGACACGGACGGCCCTCCCCGAGCCGGGATACTGCGACGCTACGAGTGATGGTGTTCGTCGTGCTCGACGGTTCTGAATCACCCTCCTCCAACGCGACTGCTCTCGCGTCCCGTAGGTGCTGGATCAGGAAGTCCACATCCTAGGATGAACGACGACAATCGACGGCTCCGGATTGGCATTGTCGGTCTGTTCGATGCTGATAAGCCCGCTCTTGTTGGTCACTACGTCGAGTCCGCGCCGCCCAAGAGCCTTGACCGGTTTCGACGAACCGGTCCAGGACTTTTATGTCCACAGTTTGTGCACAACCAACATGCACACGCCCTCCCGCGAAGCGGCCGGACGGTACCGCGGAGGCATTCAGAGGCGCCGTCCAGGGCCTTGCATACGCAGAGGCGCGGTACGAAACTTGCGACGATATGAAGCCGGAGCCCACCGAGTCGACCGAGTCCACGGTCTCCACGATCACCCTGGACGTTCCGCCGAGATGGAGTCGAACCAGGCGTCTTTCGACGACCGGATCATCGAACGAAGGCGACATTGGCCACGTGCTAGAGGAGACGCTGGTGGGCATCGAACATCAAACCGCATACCGTTCCTTGCCAGGCGTACCGACGGGATTTTCCAGGCTCGATATGATTACCTCGGGGTTGCAGCCAGAGCATCTCGTGGTGCTGGCGGGGCTGCCAGGAATCGGGATGACAACCTTCGCGTTGAATGTCGCTCTTAACGCTTCATCGCAGGGCATCCCCGTACTCTTCCTGACACTCGATCAGACTCGGCACGAACTGATGGAACGCCTGCTCGCAATCGAGTCTGGCATTAACTCAAACGATCTCAGGCGCGGGTATCTCGACTATCAAACCTGGAAGAACAAGCTCCATCCAGCGTCTGAATCGCTGGTTAAGAGACCTCTGCTCATCCACGATCCCGTTGCGCTCACCATAGAGCAGCTGCAGGCCCAGGCGAGTCAGCTAGACGAATGGACTACGTGTGGCTCCGATCGCCATCGCGCCTTGATCGTCGTCGATTCGTTGCACTCGGTCGAACCGGCCTTCAGGGGAGAGACTGCTGAGCGGGAAGTCGCAGAGGTTGCACGCGGGCTCAAGCGGTTGGCGCGACGGACCGGCATCCCGGTGCTCGCGGTCAGCTCGCTCAATCGGGGACCGACTCGTCAGGAGCGCCTCCCTCTTCTCTCCGATCTGCGAGGTAGTGGAAGTATCGAGGGGGCCGCCGACCTGGTCATGTTCCTTGTCGAGCGGGTTGCCGATGAACGAGAGCACGAGATCATCATTGCCAAGAATCGAGGCGGGCTGACCGGTGCAGTCGCACTCCGGGTACAGGCGGAGTGTGGTCGATTCGCGGAGTTTTCCCTCGACGACTAACCTGTGGCTACCGGCGCCTCTCGCCGTCGACGAGAAAGGTAAGGACCGGTCGGGATGAGCGCCGCCATCTTCTCGCCGCCCGACGGCCTGTACACGAAGTGGGATATCGCTCTGTCCGTCCGCTATCCGCTGGCCCTTTCCGAGATGCGCTGGCCGTCGGTGCCGCTGGGGAAGAGAACAACCCGACCGCTCGCACGCTGGGGCATCGAGTGCCAGGCTGGATGGCGCTCTGTCGTAGAACGTCTTCTCGATCAGCTCGAAGCTGAGATCGAGGCCCAGCCGCTCGACCGACGGGACGCCTACCGCATCGTCCAGATCAAGGAGAAGCTCGGGCGTCTCACGGTCTACCTCGCCAGCAAACCCACCGACGCGATGTGGGACGCGATCGAGGCGGCGAGCGAACAGTCGACAAGGGTATGCGAGGTGTGCGGCGAGCCCGGCGAGCTGGCGGAACGGCCGACATTCCTGTCCGTGCGCTGTCATGCGCACGCGAACTGGAGACCTTGGAACCGCCCTCCGGGATGACCATGGCAATGGATCCTCGACGACTTCCAGTAGATCGACCATCTCGACAGGGGGTCCTTCGCGGACTCGCGACGGCGCTTGTTCCGACGTTGAACAACGGTGAATATCGGGCAACGCCGCTGTCGCGCGGATACCCAGTCCCATGGCTTTGACTCGACCCACGACCGAAACCGACGTTGACCTCACGACGCAGCGGTCGAGTGGCGACGCGGCGCCGACGCCGCACCTGATGATCGTCCTCGAGGGTGACAATCCTCGTAACGGCGGCGCGCGGTTCTCGCTGGCCAACGCCGGTGAAGTCGTCTTGGCGCGAGCCGACGAACGGAAGGTCGTTCGCAGCAAGGTCGGCGGCATGCAATCGGTCCGGGTCACGACGACCAGCCGGTTGGTTTCCAAGAAGGGCCATGCGCGCCTTGATCCGACGTCCGACGGGTGGTCGGTGACGGACCTCGATTCCACGAACGGCGTCTACGTCAACGGGATGAAGGTTCAGAAGGCGCTGCTGCGGCCGGGTGACGTGTTCGCGCTGGGCCGCGTCTTCTGCATGATCGTCGAGTACCCAGGCGATCAGGGCGATCTCGATCTCGCTGACGTGAGCGCCGGGTTGCCAGGGACGCTGACGCTCGACCCGGTGTTCGGTAGCCGACTCGGGCGCCTTTCTGCCGAGGCAAAACAAGGCTCGCCGGTGGTCATCGTCGGCGAGACCGGCACGGGGAAGGAGCTTCTAGCCAAGGCGCTCCATGAGCTATCCGGTCGCCGCGGTCCGTACGTCGGAATCAACTGCGGGGCCTTCTCGCGCGAGCTGATCGCGAGCGAGCTGTTCGGCCACGTCAAGGGCGCTTTCACGGGCGCCGCAGGGAGCATCGGACACATTCGCCGGGCGGAGCAAGGGACGCTGTTGCTCGACGAGCTGGTCGCGGCACCTGAAGAGTTCCAGGTCTCACTCCTGCGCGCGATCCAGGAAAACGAGGTGCTCCCGGTCGGGGCGAAGCGGCCGGAGGCGGTGAACGTCCGCTACATCGCGGCTGCGCAGGTCCCGCCGGACGAAGCGGTCGAGAAGGGAGAAGTGCGGCGCGACCTGATGGCGCGCTTCGTAGTCCGGCTCGACCTCCCCCCACTGCGGGAACGCCGACAGGACATCGGGATTTTCGTGGCCTCGAAGATGAGGTCGCTCGGTATTACCGGTCGGGCGCTCAGCTTCGACGCCTGCAACCGGCTGCTCCTTCACGACTGGCCCAACAACATCCGCGAGCTGACGAATACGATCGACCGATGGTCGGGGGCCGCCGACTCTGGAGACATTCGGCCCGACGAGCGACCCGTCTTGAAGACCGCTCCAGCGCTCTCGCCTCCAAGGCGCCCGTCCGGCGATACGGCGCTATCCGATCAGATCCAGGCGCACCTGCGCGACACGAACGGTAGCGTCCCCGAGGTCGCCGCTCGCCTCGGTCTCAAGCGAACGCTGGTCTACCACCATATGAAGAAGCTCGGCATCGATCCGAAGAAGTTCAGGGCGTAGGCTCTCGCCTACGGCTGTCGGGTCGACGCCTGGCCCTGCTTGGCAGAGACCATTTCCAGGCGTTGTCGCGCGAGGCCGGAGGATGGATTTCGCTTGAGCGCCCCATGGTACATGGTGCGCGCGGTCGCCAGGTCGTCCAGCTTGAAGCTGGCATCTCCCGTGACGAGATAGGCCTGTTCGTCGGCGTCCTTCTTGATCGCCTTGCGCCCGAGCACAGCCGCTACGCTGTACTCGCCGCGCGCGAATGCAGCGTCAGCGTCGGCGACGAGCTGGGCAGCAGTGCGGTCGTCATGGGTGTCGTCAACGCCAGATTCAGATACCGCTTGCTGATGATGGTGGTGGGTGTTGGGCACACGCCGTTCGTCGCGGCTCGGTTCTTCCGTGCGCCCGACGACGGGCGTGCTCGAGCTCTCGTGGCTCGCCGGCGTAGCCGAAGGCGCCGCGCTCGGTAAGGCCGGGGACGGGAGGACGGGCGCAGGAGAAGAGGCCGAGACATGCGGTGCCGACGTCAAATCTTGGGTCGAGGCCCGGAGACGCGACGCGCCTCGTTCGACGAACCACGCCCCGGCACCACCCAGGAGGGCCGCCCCGACGATCGTTCCCACGACGACCGTCGTCCGCCGTTTGGCGGGGGTGAGGGCACCGGAATGGCTTGTCGGCACCGGTATCGGCCCGATGTCGACCCCGGAAGCAAGCGCGCTCTTGCCATGCGTTGCCGTCCGCGGCGGATCGGGCGGACGCTGGGATCCCTCTCTGCTGGCGGGGATCGGCGCTCGCTCCGTCCGTGCGGGTGCCAACAGCGTCGCGTCTATCGCAGTCACGCTCGGTGCCTGAACGTTCTTTCGCGCCAGCTCGCTTTCTACTCGTCCGTCCGGCCTCGGCCGCGGCACGGCGGCGTCTTCGATAGTCGCGTCCAGCACCGCGGTCGCGCTCTCGTAGTGCGCCAGGGCGGTCCGCTGGCCGAGGTCAGCGCCACCGTCGAGGATCTTCTTGATCAGCGGAACGCCCGCGGATGACATCTTCGCGGCAGCAATGTTCGGCGTCTGGTGGAAGTAGTATTTCTTCCAGTTCTCGCGCCCCAGGCTGCTCCCGAACTCCCAGAGCGCCTGACCGAGCTCGAAGACGGACGGGAAGCGCTCCTCGGGACGGCGCTTCATCGCGCGCGCGATCACCTCGCTCAACGTGACGGGGAGGTCGGATCGAAGCTCGCGAGGGTCGGTGAACTCACCCTTCATGATCGCTTGGTGCAGGGCATGACCGCTAAAGGTCCCGTACGGTAGGCGTTTCGTGAGGAGGACGTAGAGCAGGACACCGATGGCGTACTGATCGCTCGCAGGCGCGGCGCGGTTCTCAAACTGCTCGGGCGCGAGATAGTGGACGGTCCCGAGCACCCTCCCCTCCTCGGTGATGTCGTCCTCGACGAGCACTTTCGAGATGGAGAAGTCGACCACCTTGATGTCCCAGCCCAGCCCCGACTGAGAGTCGATCACCATGACGTTACTCGGCTTGAGATCGCGGTGGACGACGTTCACGCCATGGCAGGCGCGCAGAGCGGAGCAGACGGCGAGCATGACGTCGACGACGTACTCGACGGCGAGCGGTCCGCTGTGCGCCTCGACAATCTGGCCGAGATCCTTGCCGTCAAGGAACTCCATGACGATGTATGGGGTTTCCTTGTGGAACCCGAAGTCCTGCACCCTCACCACGTTCTTGTGATCGACGCGCCCCGAGAGCACGACCTCCTGCAAGAGACGCCGCTGACGCTCCTCGGTCCGGGGGCTGCGGCGGCCCGAGCCGGCGTGCAGCATCTTCAGGGCGACGCGGTGACCGGTCTTCATGTCGGTCGCGCGGTAGACGGCACCCATGCCGCCCGAGCCGATCAACCTCCGGACCTCGTACCGCCCGTCGACCAGCGTCCCTTCCGGCAGGCCGTACTCGTTAGTCGCCATCTTGCCTCTTGGCGAAATCCAGGAGACGCCGCGCCTCTTCGTCGTTGGGATCGAGCTTCACCGCCTCGGCGAACTCTCGCTCCGCCGCGGGCACGTCGTGCTTGCTCATGAGGATCGTGCCGATCAAGACGTGCGCCGGGGCTCCGGCACCCCGACGAGCCGCCTGTCGCGCGAGCGCGATCCCCTCGTCGCCGGCGCCGGCTGTCCAGCGCCGGTTCGCTTCATGCAGAAGGTCCGCGACACGCCTACGCTCGTCGCCAGCCACCGGAACAGCCGCCGCCGACGCGCTCATAGGGTGCGCGTTCTCGCTGAGCTTGCGCGGGGGCGTGGTGCGCGCCGATCGGGCCTCCGGAGAGTGGTCCGCCGGCTTCGGTGTGCTCTCCGGCGCCGCCGGCTGCGGCACGGCTACGGGAACGACGGTCTGTGCCGCTGTCGGCGTAACCGGTGGCGGCGGGCTCGGCCTCGTCCGTAACGCCACGGCTACCCCCGCGGCGCCGATGACGGCCGCGAGCGACGCGCCGAGGACGAGCCATGCTGGCCGGCGAGGAACCGAACGCGCCCCGCTCGATTGAGGCCCGCCGAGGCTACGCTTCGCTTCCTCTACGTCCTCTTCAAGGTACTTTCTGTCGCGATCGACATCGAAGGTCGCTCTCACGAAGTCGACCAGCTCCGTCCGTGCAGAGGCCTCGTCGGCGTAGAACGCGCCCAGGTTCTCGCGGAGCTCTTCGGCGGACTGAAATCGGTCACCCGGTGCACGCGCCAGGGCTTTCGAGACGATCGCGCTCAGATCAGACGGGACGTCAGCAACGAGGGAGCTGGGCTCCGGGATCACCTCGTCCCCCTGGACCACGTCGACCATCTTCCGGCCTACGAGCATCTCCCACAGGACCACCCCGAGCGCGTAAACATCCGCCCGCTGGTCCGCCGGTCCACCCGCGCTGACCTCTGGCGGAATGAAGACCTCACGCCCCACGATGACCCCAAGCTGGGTCAGCTTGGGATCGGTCACCGACCTCGCGATCCCGAAGTCGATCAACTTCACCCCCCCCGTGTAGCCGACCATCACGTTATTCGGGGTCACGTCCCGATGGATCACGCCCTTGCCGTGCGCATGGGCAAGAGCGCGGGCGACCTCGGACACGACAAAACAGGCGCTGGATATGGGAAAACGCTTGGGCGCGGCCTGCCGCTCGAGCAGCGAGAGGTCGACCCCTTCGACGAACTCCTGGACGAGACACAGCTCGCCGTCGATGTTCTCGATCGCGTGGGTATGAGCGATCGCGTCGTGCGATAGCTGCATCGCGATGTTCGCTTCGCGACGAAACCGCGCCTCGGCGTCGAGGTTGGGTTCGTCGGTGTTCATCGTCTTGAGTACGCGCAGCTCGGGCGGATCGAGGCTGCGATCCAGTGCGAGGTCCACCCGCCCCATCCCGCCACCTCCGAGGGTTCGGAGAACGATGTACCTTCCGAACCGGTGAAACGCCGCCTTCTCAGACACGGCGAGTGTCCAAGCGCTGTCTCATGGCTGCGCACCACAGGTGGTACTCGCTGTGCCACACGAGGAGAAGCCGCAGGTGGGGTTGATGTCGGTCGGAGAATTTCCAGCAGCGAGCACGCCCAAAGCCATCGCAGAAACGTTCGTCGAGCAGGACACACCCGGACCCATGTTGTTCTGAATGGTCAGCAGGTTCAGTTTCGTCGGTCCGCCCGCGGGCGGGTTGTTCACGAGGATACCGCCCCAGGTTGCCAAACTGAACGTGCCTGGTCCGTTCCTTGTCACAGTGGTGTTCTCAATGTCGAAGGCAGCCCCGTCGAGCAAGAGCCCGCCACCCATACAACTGTCGACGGTCAGATGGTCCAGAGTAAGCGTCCCACCCATCGCGCTCACCCCTACTGATGCCGATGACGAAAGCTTGACTGCCCGAATAGAGACCGTTCCCGACTGCATAGCGAAGGACGGTACAGCCCCGAGAGCCGCCACGAACGCGCTCTGCTGGCCCACAACGAACAGAGTTCCCCCGCCCTGTCCTGCATAGGTCCAACTCGCGCCGGAGACAGTGCCCCGCACGACTACCAGATCTCGAGTGACAGAGAGGAGGGTCAACACCGGCTGCATCGAACACAGCGGCGTCGCCGCCGTGCCGGTCCCGCTCT
>DASZVW010000226.1:0-4414 GCA_035546895.1 Polyangia bacterium | reverse complement strand
GGCGTGGCGCTGTCGTCGTTCTCCTACGCGGTAGCGCTCAAGCTCAAGAGCGAGGACGCGCTCGCCCAGCTCCTCAACAGCCTGGCGGTGCCGCTCCTGCTCCTCTCGGGGATCCTGCTGCCGATGTCGCTGGCGCCGCGCTGGCTCTACCTGCTCTCGCGGGTGAACCCCTTCAGCCACGTCGTCGACGGGGCGCGGGCCGCGGTCCGCGGCGACTTCGGCTCGGGCTCGCTCGCGGTCGGCCTGCTGGCCGCCCTCGCGCTGGCCGTCGCTGGCGTCGCCGTCGGGACGCGGACCTTCCACGCGGAGACCAATTGAATCGGGACCCCCAAGAGGTCCCGCGCCCCCCGCGGCGAGCACGCGCGAGCAGGGCTCGCGCGTCGCTCACGCGATCGATGCTACTTCAGCGTCTGCGAGTCGCCGGGCTTGAACTCGTCGACCTTGGCGCTGCCGTGGATCTTCTTGAGCGCGTCGCGCAGCTCGGCGGGCGTGCCGGCCAGCGCCGGGAAGGTGCCGAAGTGCATGGGGATGACGGTCTTGACCTTCAGCATCTTGGCGGCCAGCGCGGCGCCCGTGGGGTCCATGGTGAAGTGGCCGCCGATCGGGAGCATGGCGATGGTCGGGTGGTAGCGCTCGGCGATCAGCGACATGCCGGAGAACACGTCGGTGTCGCCCGCGTGGTAGAGCGTCGGCCCCTTGGCAATCTCGATCACGAAGCCCATCGCCGGGCCGCTGTACTTGGGGCCCGCCTTGTCCTGCCCGAAGCCGCCCGAGTGGACCGCCTCGACCAGGTGGATGGTGGCGTCCTTGACCGTGGTGGTGCCGCCCATGTTCATCCCCTCCGCGTTCGGGGCGCCGATCAGGCTGGCCAGCTCGTAGGAGGTGATCAGCTTGGCGCCCGTCTTCTTGGCCAGCTCGGCGGCGTTGCCGACGTGGTCGAAGTGGCCGTGCGTGACCAGGATGGCGTCCAGCGTCTTCGGGTGATCGATCTTGGGGGCGCTCGGGTTGTCGAGCCAGGGATCGATGGCGATGGTGGCGCCGGCGGGGGTGGTGATGACCCAGGCGGCGTGTCCCCACCAGGTCGCGGTGGTGACGCCCGCGGGCGCCGGCTTCTCGGCGGCGGGGGCCGCGGCCGGGGCGGGCGCGGCGGGCTTGGCGGCCGGGGCCGGGGCCGGCTTGGCGGCGGCGGGGGCCGGTTTGTCGGCGGCGGTGGCGAGCGCGGGGACGGTCAGCGCGAGCGAAATCGTGGCGGCGAAGGGGAACAAGAGCTTCTTCATGGCGTCTCTCCTGTCGAGGGGGGCAAAAACGCCGCCAATGTAAACGATCGGGGTCGGAATGAAACAGCTTTGCGCCTTGACAGGGCCGGGGCCGTCGACTATTGCGGCGGTATCGACGGAGCCCTGTCCGAGGCCGTGAAGCCGACGGGACAGCTGGAAAGGACGTCATGAAGGCCATCGTTTCGGTTCGGGATGCGGTCAAGAACTACACGCTCGGCAACGTGGTGGTCCCGGCGCTCCGGGGCGTCACGCTCGACGTGGGGGCGGGGGATTTCATCTCCATCGCCGGCCCTTCGGGCAGCGGCAAGACGACGCTGCTCAACTTGATCGGCTGCGTCGACACCCCGACCTCGGGCGTGGTGGAGGTGGCCGGCAAGGACACCCGCCAGCTCTCCGAGCGGGCGCTCACCGACCTGCGGCTGCGCACCATCGGGTTCATCTTCCAGAGCTTCAACCTGGTCTCGGTGCTGACGGTGTTCCAGAACATCGAGCTGCCGCTGCTGCTGCAGCGCGAGCTGTCGGGGTCGGAGCGGCAGGCGCGCGTGCTCGGGCTGCTCGACAAGGTCGGGATCCGCGACTACACCAACCACCGGCCGAGCGAGCTGTCGGGCGGGCAGCGGCAGCGGGTGGCGATCGCGCGCGCGCTGGTCACCCGGCCGCAGCTGGTGCTGGCCGACGAGCCGACCGCCAACCTCGACTCGGTGACCGGCCAGAACATCCTGGACCTGATGAAGGAGCTCAATCGCACCGAGAAGACGACCTTCATCTTCTCGACGCACGACCAGAAGGTGATGGCCAACGCCAACGCGGTGGTGCGCCTGGCCGACGGCAAGTTCGTCGACCGCGTCTCGCCCGCCGCCGCCGCGCAGCCGCACGGAGCGCCGGCGTGAGAGCCTGGTTCGCCACCCTGGCGCTGGTCGCGCAGATGGCCTTCCGCAATCTGTTCGCCAGCCGCCTCAAGACCGTCATCGTCGGCGGGATCATCTTCTTCGGCGGCCTGCTGGTGGTGGCCGGCAACTCGCTGCTCGACAGCGTGGTGGCCGCCATGAGCCGCAGCGTGATCGGCAGCGTCGCCGGCCACATCCAGGTCTACAACGCCAAGTCGAAGGATCCGCTGGAGGTGATGGGGCGGATGATGATGGGCGACCCCGACCTCGCGCAGCTCGACGACTTCACCAAGGTGCGCGCCTCGCTGCTCAAGGTCCCCAACGTCAAGTCGGTGGTCCCCATGGGGATCAGCGGGGCGATGGTCACCTCGGGCAACACCATCGACCTGGCGCTCGAGAAGCTGCGCAACGCGGTCAAGGCCGAGAAGGCCGCCACCACCGACGCCGAGCGGGCCAAGGCCCGCGCCGACGTGGAGAGCGAGAAGGGGCACGTCCGGCAGATCGTCTCCGTCCTCCAGGGCGATCAGAAGAACGCCAAGGTGGTCCTCGACGAGAAGGCCATCGATCCGGCCGACGCCGAGGCGGTCGCGCGCGCGTCCTCGGAGGGGTTCTGGCGCGACTTCGACAAGGACCCCTTCGGGTCGCTGGAGTTCCTGGAGAACAAGATCGCCCCCCAGGCGGCCGACGCCGACCTGCTGTTCCTCAACTACGTGGGGACCGACTTCCAGGCCTTCCAGAAGTCGTTCGACCGCATGAAGATCGTCGACGGGACGATGGTCCCGCCGGGCAAGCGCGGCTTCCTCTTCGCCAAGAACGTCTACGAGGACCAGGTCAAGCTGAAGGCGGCGCGCCGGCTCGACAAGATCAAGGAGGGGATCGACCAACAGGGGGAGAAGATCGCCACCGACCCCGACCTCAAGCGGATGGTGCGCGAGAACCAGTCGCAGGTGCGCGAGATCCTGCTGCAGCTCGACGCCCCCAAGACGGCCGATTTCCGCGCCAAGCTGCAGCGCGAGCTCGGCAGCCAAGAGAGCGACGTCGGCAAGCTCCTGGCCGAATTCTTCCAGACCGACGACCAGAACTTCCACCAGCGCTACGACTTCTTCTACCAGGAGCTGGCGCCGTCGCTGGAGCTGTACCGCGTCCGCATCGGCGACGTGCTGACCATCAAGGCCTTCACCCGCTCGGGCTACGTGCAGTCGGTCAACGTCCCCGTCTACGGCACCTTCGAGTTCCAGGGGCTGGAGAAGTCGACGCTGGCGGGGGCGCTCAACCTGATGGACATGGTCTCCTTCCGCGAGCTCTACGGCTTCATGAGCGGCGAGAAGCTGGCCGAGATCAAGGAGCTGCAGAAGGAGGCCGGCGCGCACGACATCAAGCGCGAGGACGCCGAGGCGGAGCTGTTCGGCCAGGCCGACGCGCCGACCACCGCGCCGCCGCCGCCGATCGCGCGGACGGAGTCCGGCTCCGCCGGGCGGAGTCCATCGCGGGGGGGGGCGGGGACCCTCCCAGGGGCCCCGCGGAAGATCGAGGCGACCACCACGCCGGGCGTCTCGGCAGTCAAGCACGACCTCGGCGAGTCGCTGGGGGGCAAGCTGGAGCGCGAGGAGGCGCGCAGCCGCGTCTTCCCGCCGGGCGAGGTCGAGCAGGGGGTGGTGCTCAACGCCGCCGTCATCGTCAAGGACCCCAAGAAGATCAAGGAGACCATCGCCGCCATCGAGGCGCAGGGGAAGAAGGACGGACTGACGCTGAAGGCGATCGACTGGCAGCAGGCGGCCGGCCTCATCGGCCAGTTCGTCAACGTCACGCGCATCGTGCTGTACGTGGCGATCCTCATCATCTTCCTCATCGCGCTGGTGATCATCAACAACGCGCTGGTGATGGCCACGCTCGAGCGGGTCAAGGAGATCGGCACCCTGCGCGCCATCGGCGCCCAGCGCCGCTTCATCCTGGCGATGCTGGTGGTGGAGGCGATCGTGGTCGGCCTCATCTTCGGCGGCCTGGGCGCCGGGCTGGGGGCGGTCATCGTCACCCTGATCGGCAAGATCGGGATCCCCGCCAAGTCGGACGTCTGGTTCTTCTTCTTCTCGGGGCCGCGCCTCTACCCGTTCATCGGCACCAGCAACATCGTGGCCGCCTTCGTGATCGTGCTCCTGGTGAGCGCGTTCTCCAGCTTCTATCCGGCCTGGATCGCCATGCGGGTCACCCCGCGGCAGGCGATGGCGGAAGAGGAATAGAGGAGTAGCCATG
>DASZVW010000225.1:0-3238 GCA_035546895.1 Polyangia bacterium | reverse complement strand
AGGTGATGCGACATGTGGGGCGCTATCGGCCGAGGTGACCCTTTTCCCGGGCGACCCGGGCCACAGCGGCCCACCGGCGGCCGTCCTCGGCGACTTCGATTTTCCGGGAACGCGACAACTTCTTGATTGCGCGCTCGATTCGGAGCGCCGTCCCCTGGTCGCGGCAACGGTGCGCGGCCAGGAGCTCGATCGGCCCCCGCCCGCGCGTGTAGCGGGCGCCCTTCCCGGAAGCATGAGCGGCGATGCGCGCGCGCACGTCCCGGGCGATGCCGCAGTAGAGGGTCCCGTCCCCGCAACGCGCGAGGTAGACCCACCAAGATCGCGCGCCTATACGTATCGGTTTCAGTGCACGCAGCGGACGTTGTTGGCCGTGGACATTCCCGGCACGGTGATGTTGCCAACGCTGAAGTCCAGAACCCAGTGAGTCGTCGTGCCCGCCTGTGCGGTCGAAGACCAGAAGTAGTGTACCGGCGTCGACGGAAACGCGGTTCTATCGATCCAGGGAGCACTCGTCTGTGAGTAGTCGACGATGGTCTGCAACTCTTTGATGGTCGGGATGCGCCAGCCGGCGCCACCCAACGAGACCCCCATCGAAGCGCAGTAGTTTATCGCGTCCGAAAAGGCGTAAGTCGTGGGCGTGACGGTTTGCTGCCAGGTCAGCTTGGTCTTCGTATCGTACACCGTTCCGGCGTTGACCATGTAGCGTCCGGCAGGCACGGCACCGCGAGCAGTCGAGATCGAGGTGAGCAACACGCCGCAGAGGGCGGTCGCACCCCAATAGTTTGCGCGCTTGATCTTCATCTTCGGCCTCCTGTGACAGTTCAACGGACGCAGCGAACGTCGCCGAGAGTCCCCTCCAGGGTCGTCGTCGTTCCATTTCCGAAGAAGACGCTACCCACCTGCGTCGCGCTCCCCCCGACGAGCGTGGAGGAGAGGAAGCTGTCCGCGGGCGGCGTCGACGGAAAGGCGATAGTGTTGATGGCGGGGCTGGAGCTGTCGAAGTCAACGATCGAGAGAAGCTCGACGAGCGACGGAACACGCCAGTCGGAATGGTTACCGAGCGTCAGGGACGTGCAGTAAGAGACGGCGCTCGACAATGGGTAGTTCATGGCCGACACCGCCTGTTGCCACATGAGGCCGGTGATGCTGTCGGTAACCGTCCCGTCTCCGTTATCGTGGTAAACTTCCAAATTCGGAGCGCCGTCGTTTACGTCTTCTTGGCTGTTGGGCATCGGCCACTCCGCCCAGTTCGGATCGACACAGCTCGGACCCCCATAGCGCTCGCATACTGAGCCCGTCGAGCAGTCCGTGGTTGCCATTGCCGTGCAACCGTTCGACCCGATGCCGCACGCCTGGAGGCTAGTCGCCGACGCACAGGCCGTCGTCCCTTGCGTACAGCTATTCGTGCAGCAGGCGGCAGAACCTGCAACACCGCTGCACGCGCCGTTAGTACAGGTCGACGACGACGCCTCGTAGAAGCAACCCGCCCCATCTTGTACACAGGTCGCTAGAACGGCCCCGCCCTGACAAGTACTCCCGACCCCACTGCACACCGAATCGGCGTTACACTTGCATGCCGCGGTGCCGACCGGACCAGTACAGGTCTGACGCGTCCCGCACGCGACAGGCAAGCCCCACTGTCCGTTCGATCCGCAGGTTTCGAGACCACCCGTCGCGCATTGAGTCGCGTTTTGCTGGCAAGCAGCCCCCGTGCCGCCGGTGCTGGTAGACCCGCCGGTCCCCACGGCGCCACCGGTTCCCAACGCGTTGCCAGAGCCGAGCGAGCCCCCCAGCGCACTACCGCCAATTCCGCCGGTCACGGAACTACGCCCGGCCCCGCCGCCCATATTGCCAGAACCAGCCGCTCCCCCGACGCCGCCGGCACTTACACCAGCGGTTCCCCCCGTTCCACCAGTGCCTGTGCTAGCTCCACCCATTCCACCGTGCCCTGTCTCCCCCGCAGAACCTCCGTTTGTACCCGCCGATCCCATGTAGCCGGGGATTGGTCGCGTCGGACAGGCCAGGGTCATGAGCGCTAACGACATGGTCAAAAGGATTGGCGGAGCCTGATTCATGACTGGCGCTTTATCGTCAGGGACCGTAGTCCGTTGCGTGACTTGATTCAACCGGCGCCGCAGGACGCGCCGCATGATGGTTCCCACGTGAAAACAAGCCCTCCCGGCTGCCGTCGCCGCAGCGGGCGAGGTAGACCCACCAGGACCGGCGCGGCGCTACGGCAGTAACGTCTCGCCCATCAGGTAGCGGTCGACGCCACGGGCGGCGGCGCGGCCTTCCGCGATCGCCCAGACGATGAGCGACTGGCCGCGCGACATGTCGCCGGCGGCGAACACGCCGGGGACGCTGGTCGCCTTGTCGCCGTCGACGGCCACGTTGCCGCGCCCGTCGAGCGCCACGCCCAGATCGGTGAGCAGCCCCGGCTTCTCGGGGCCGACGAAGCCCATCGCCAGCAGCACCAGCTCGGCGGGCCAGGCGCGCTCGGTCCCCGGCTTCTCCTTCATGGCCAGCCGGCCGTCGCCGTTCTTCACCCACTCGACCTCGACGGTGTGCAGCTCCTTGACGTGGCCGGCCGAATCGCCGATCAGGCCCTTGGTCACCGTCACGTACTGGCGCGGGTCGGCGCCGTGGAGCGCGGCGGCCTCCTCCTGCCCGTAGTCCATCTTGTAGACGCGCGGCCACTGCGGCCAGGGGTTGTCCGCGGCGCGGGTGGTCGGCGGGCGCGGGAGGATCTCGAACTGCACCAGGCTCTTGCAGCCGTGGCGCAGCGCCGTGCCGACGCAGTCGGTGCCGGTGTCGCCGCCGCCGATGACGACGACGTTCTTCCCCTTGGCGTTGATGTACTGGCCGTCGGCGAAGTTGCTGTCGAGCAGGCTCTTGCAGCTCTTCTGCAGGAACTCCATGGCGAAGTGGACGCCGGCGAGCTTGCGCCCCTCGACGGTCAGATCGCGCGCGGCGGTGGCGCCGCCGCAGAGGACGACGGCGTCGAACGAGGCGCGCAGCTTGTCGGTCGGGTAGTTCTGGCCGATGTGCGCGCCGGTGACGAACTTCACCCCCTCCTCGGCGAGCAGGTTCACGCGCCGATCGACGACGTGCTTCTCCAGCTTCATGGGCGGGATGCCGTACATGAGCAGCCCCCCGATGCGGTCGTCGCGCTCGAACACCGTGACGGTGTGGCCGGCGCGGTTGAGCTGCGCGGCGCAGGCCAGCCCCGCCGGGCCGG
>DASZVW010000224.1:0-4099 GCA_035546895.1 Polyangia bacterium | reverse complement strand
CGCCGTCGTCGCCTTTCTGCGCACGCTGACCGACGCCCCTTATCGCGCCGCTGCCCGCTGACCCCCCGGCGTTCGTAGGTCCGGCGGCCACGTCCTCCGACATCGGGCGGGCCCCCGGCCGGCCACGGACGAGTTTGTTTTCAAAGCTGTCGCAAAGCGTCCCTCGCCGATGGGCCTACGATGAAGTGCTTTGACTCTGTCCGAGAGCCCGCTTCCGGTCGCCCAGGGGGACGTCGAGGGGTACGCCGCCGCGATCGGCGAGATCGTCGAGCGCCAGCAGATCGTCTCCCACTTCCAGCCGATCCTCGACCTCCACCACGGAACCGTCATGGCCTGGGAGGTGCTGTCGCGCGGGCCGGAGCCGTTCTCCTCGCCGAGCGAGCTGTTCGCGGCGGCCGAGAAGCTGGGGCTCGGCCCCGCGCTGGAGTACGTCTGCCGCCACGTCGCGCTGCGGACGATCGCCGGGTTCCCCTCGGCGCTCCGCGCGCGCTCGTTCTTCATCAACGTCAGCCCCAACGCCATCGGCGATCCGCGCCTCGGCAACGGCCACATGCAGGCCGAGCTGGCCGAGCTGGGGCTCGATCAACGGAACTTCGTGATCGAGATAACCGAGCGCGAATCGATCGGCGACTACGCGGCGTTCGAGCGGCAGATCCGCCACTACGTCGAGCACGGGTTCCGGATCGCGCTCGACGACCTGGGCGCCGGGCACTCGGGGCTGGTCACGCTGGTCACCTGCTCGCCGCACTTCATGAAGCTGGACATGACGCTCTCGCGCGACATCCACCGGCACTCGTACAAGCAGCACCTGGTGAAGTCGCTGATCGCCTTCGCCGCCAGCGTCGACGCGGCGCTGATCGCCGAGGGGGTGGAGAGCTGGGAGGAGCTGGAGACGCTGGCCCGTCTGGGCGTCCGCTACGCGCAGGGCTACCTGTTCGCGCGGCCGGCCAAGGCGCCCTCCGAGGCGCCCGCCGAGATCCTGGCCGAGCTGCGCCGGATCATGCGGCAGTTCAACTACCGCGAGTCGGACCTCAACGAGACCGTCGGGCCGCTGGTGATCCGCTGCGCGACCATCCACGAACGGAAGAAGCGCGGCGAGGACGTCGACCGCATCTTCCGCCGCGAGCCGGCGGTCGATCACCTCACCGTCCTGCGCGGCGAGCAGCCGGTCGGGCTCCTGACCCGGCAGCAGTACTACACCAAGACGGGCGGGCCGGTCGGCTACCACCTCTTCCAGCGGCGCCCGGCCGAGGAGCTGGCGCGGCGCGCGCCGCTCATCGTCGAGACTCGATCAACGTGACGGCGCTGGCCAAGCTGGCGATGGAGCGCCCGCCCGACGAGCTCTACGACCCGGTCATCGTCACCGACGCGGCGGGGCGGCTGATCGGCACCGTCACCATCCGCCAGCTCATCATGCGCTCGACGGCGCTGGAGGTGCAGTCGGCGCAGGGGTCGAGCCCGCTCACCGGCCTCCCCGGAAACCGCAGCATCGAGCGCTGGATCCTGAACGCGCTCGACCAGCCGGGCGGGTGCGTCCTCTACGCCGATCTCGACCGCTTCAAGGAGTACAACGACTGCTACGGGTTCCTGCAAGGGGACGAGATGATCCGCTGCCTGGCCCGGGTGCTCTCGCGGGCGCTCCCCGGCCTGGGGGCGGAGGCGCGGCTCGGGCACGTCGGCGGCGACGACTTCGTGGTGGTGGCGCCGGGGGCGGTCGACCCCGACGCCGTGCGCGCCGTCTGCAAGCTGTTCGACGCCGCCAAGGCCGATCTGTTCGCGGCCGAGGACGTGAAGAGCGGCTGCTTCCGGGCCGTCGACCGGCGCGGCCAGGAGGTGTCGGTCCCGCTGGTCACCCTCTCGATCGCCGCCGTCCCCGTGGAGGCGGTGCAGACCGCCGAGCACCCGGGCGCGCTGGTGCAGATGGCCGCCTCGCTCAAGCGCAAGGTCAAGGAGATCACCGCCACCCAGCGGGCCAGCGCCTTCCTGTTCGAGCGCCGCGGCGTCCGCCCGGCCGCGGAGCGCCAGCGGGCCTAGCGCCTTCTATCTCTCCGCTTCCTTGCTGCCGACCACCGTCAAGTTGAGCCCGATCTGGATCGACAGCGGCTTGCCGTCGACGGTGATGGTGGTCTTGCCATTGTGGTACCAGCCGAACGAGCCGGTGGAGAACTCGCGCTTGTCGGCGATGATCTCGGCGCCGTTGATGGTGATCTTGACCGCCTCGGCCTTGTCGAGGAACTGGGTCTTGGAGATGGGGCAGGGTGACTTCGCCATGCCGCGACGGTATCACGCCGGCCGCGCTACCATGCCGTCGTGAGCGCCGAACCCGCGGGCGGGCCCACCGAGGCGAGCGACGACGCCGCGCTGCTGTCGCGCCTCGGCTACGCGCAGGAGCTGCGGCGGCGGATGGGCGCCTTCTCCAACTTCGCCATCGCCTTCTCCACGATCTGCATCCTGGCCGGCGGGATCACCTCGCTGCAGCTCGGGGTCTGCGCGGTGGGCGGCGCGGCGGCGGGCGTCGTCTGGCCGCTGGGCGTGGCCTTCGCCTTCGTGGTCGCGCTCTCGATGGCGCAGGTCGCCTCCGCGTTCCCCACCGCGGGCGGGCTCTATCACTGGAGCGCCATCCTGGGCGGGCGCGGGTGGGGGTGGGCCACCGCCTGGTTCAACCTGGCGGGGCTGGTGTTCGTGACCGCCGCGGTCAACGTCGGCACCTACGGCCTGTTCGTCGGCTTCGTGGGGCCGATGCTGGGTATCGATCCCGCCCGGCTCGGCGTCGCCCACCAGATCGCCGGCGTGGCGCTCGTCTCGGCGTCGCACGCGCTCCTCAACCACCTCGGGATCCGGGTGACCACGCTGCTCACCGACTTCAGCGGCTATCTGATCCTGGTGGTCGCCGCGCTGCTGACGCTGGCCATGGTGTCGCGCGCGCCGCACCTCGAGCCGGCGCGCCTCCTTCGCTTCGACAACCTGGGCGGCGCGGCGGGCGGCGGCGTCTGGCCCGCGCACGGCGGCCTGCTGCCCATGACGCTGCTGGGGATCCTGTGGCCGGTCTACACCATCACCGGGTTCGACGCCTCGGCGCACACCTCCGAGGAGACGGTGCACGCCGCGGTCAACGTCCCGCGCGGGATGCTCCGCTCGGTCGCGGTGTCGGGGCTCTTCGGCTGGGCGATGGTGGCGGCCTTCGTGCTGGCGCTCCCCAGCGTGGCCGAGGGCGCCCGGCAGGGGGCGAACGTCTTCCCCTGGCTGATGTCCCGGGTGCTGTCCGGCGCGGCGGGCGACGCGCTCTGGGTCGGCATCGTGGCCGCGAACTACCTCTGCGGCCTGGCCTGCGTGACCTCGACGTCGCGGATGATGTACGCCTTCGCGCGCGACGGCGGGCTGCCGGGCTCGGGCGCGCTCAAGCGCGTCTCGCCGCGCTGGCGGACGCCGGTGGCCGCCATCTGGACCACCGTCGGGCTGGCCTTCGCCTCCACGCTGTACACGCCCGCCTACACCACGCTCACCACCGCCTGCGTGATCTTCCTGTATTTGTCGTACGTGATGCCAGCGGCGGCGGGGCTGCGCGCCTACGGGCGGAGCTGGACCCGGATGGGGCCCTTCGACCTGGGCGGGCGGCTCTATCGCGCGCTGGCCGCCGTGTCGGTCGCCGGCGTCGGGCTGCTGGTCTGGATCGGCGTGCAGCCGCCGAACGAGAAGGCGCTCACGGTGACGCTGGCGGCGGTCGCGCTGCTGGCGGCGGCCTGGTGGCTGGGCGTGCGGCGCCGGTTCCGCGGGCCGCCGGCCGCCCCGAGCGCCGGTTAGCTCGACGGCGGGCTGCCGATCTGCAGACCCAGCAGGAACCCGGGATAGAGGTGAACGGTGGTCCCGCCGTCGTGGTAGGTGCCGCCCCAGCCCGCGAGCGGACCGCTGAAGTCGCGCCCGTCGGTCCCCACCGCCACGTTGGCGCCCACGCCGACCAGGACCGCGGTGTAAGGCGCGACGGAGAGCGCCAGCGTGGCGCGCGCGGTGTTGAGCATGACGTTGTCGTCGGTGGTGCCGAGGCTGGGGGTGAGCGAGCTGGTGACCGCCTCGAGGTCCAGGTGATCGAGGAAGGCGACCT
>DASZVW010000223.1:0-1503 GCA_035546895.1 Polyangia bacterium | reverse complement strand
CCGTGGTGGCGCGCGCGGCTGAGATCCTCGAGGCCGAGCAGCAGGCGTTCGGCCGCTTGATGACGCTGGAGATGGGGAAGCTGGTCGGCGCCGCCGCGGCCGAGGCGGCCAAATGCGCCAGCGCCTGCCGCTACTACGCCGAGCACGGCGCCGCGTTCGTGCGCCCCGAGGTCGTCGCGGGCGAGGACGGCGTCCGCTTCGACCCGCTCGGCCCGGTGCTGGCGGTGATGCCCTGGAACTTCCCCTTCTGGCAGGTGATCCGCTTCGCGGCGCCGGCGCTGGTGGCCGGCAACGTCGGCCTGCTCAAGCACGCCTCCAACGTCCCGCAGTGCGCGCTGGCGCTGGAGGATCTGTTCCGGCGAGCCGGCGCGCCCGAGGGGGTGTTCCAGACGTTGCTCGTCGGCTCCGAGCGGGTGGAGGCGCTGATCGCCGACGACCGGGTGGCGGCGGTGACCGTCACCGGCAGCGAGGCCGCCGGCCGCGCGATCGGCGCCGCGGCCGGCAAGCACCTCAAGAAGAGCGTCCTCGAGCTGGGCGGCAGCGACCCCTTCCTGGTGCTGCCGAGCGCCGACCTCGATCGCGCGGTGGCCACCGCGGTCAAGGCGCGCATCGTCAACAGCGGCCAGTCGTGCATCGCCGCCAAGCGCTTCATCGTCGCCGACGCGATCTACGACCGGTTCGCGCCGGCCTTCGCGGCGGCGATGAGCGCGCTGGTGGTCGGCGATCCGGCCGATCCCCGCACGCAGGTCGGCCCGCTGGCCACCGCGGCCATCCGCGACGGCGTCGCCGACCAGGTGGCGCGCTCGGTGGCGGCCGGCGCGGCGGTGGTGACCGGCGGGCGCGTGCCGGACGGCCCCGGCTGGTTCTACCCGCCCACCGTCCTCGCCGACGTGCCGCCCTCGGCGCCGGCCGCCGCCGAGGAGGTGTTCGGGCCGGTGGCCCCCATCTTCCGCGTGGCCGACATCGACGAGGCGATCGCGCTCGCCAACGCCACCCCGTTCGGGCTGGGCGCCGCGGCGTTCACCCGCGATCGCGCCGAGGCCGAGCGGCTGGCGCGCGAGCTCGAGGCCGGCAGCGTCTTCATCAACGGCCTGGTGGCCTCCGATCCGCGCTTCCCGTTCGGCGGCGTCAAGCGCTCCGGCCACGGGCGCGAGCTGGCGCGCGACGGCCTGCGCGAGTTCGTGAACGTCAAGACCGTCCGCCGGGCCGACCTGCCGGCCGCCTGACCGGCTAGCTCGGCTGCTGCTCCTCGAGGCGATCGAGCCGCGCCAGCGCCGGCACCTTCCAGGCGGTGAGCAGCGTGACGACCACCGTGATGGCGCCGCCGCCCACCACCGAGACGACGGCGCCGAACAGCTTGGCGGTCAGGCCCGACTCGAAGGCGCCGATCTCGTTCGAGGAGCCGATGAAGATCTGGTTGACCGCCGACACCCGCCCCAGCATCCCGGCGGGGACCATCACCTGCAGCAGCGTCCCCCGGAAGTAGACGCTCAGCATGTCGGC
>DASZVW010000222.1:0-2124 GCA_035546895.1 Polyangia bacterium | reverse complement strand
TCTTGAGCAGCAGCGGAAACGCCGCCGAGTAGCCGATGAACGAACCGAACGTCCCGATGTAGAGCCAGGCCATCACCCAGGTGTGCTTGTGGCGGGTGACCGCCAGCTGGTCGCGGAAGGTCGAGCGGGCCGACGAGAGGTTGTTCATGTAGAGCGCGGCGCCGCCGGCCGCGAGCAGCACGAAGGGGATCCAGACCAGGCCCGCGTTGGGCAGGTAGATCGGCGGCGCGCCGTGCGGCGCCGCCAGCCCGAAGCTGACCGCCGCCGAGCCGACCAGCATCGGGACCAGGAGCTGCACCGTGCTGACGCCGACGTTGCCGCCCGCGGCGTTGAGGCCCAGCGCCCACCCCTTCTCGCGGTCGGGGAAGAAGAACGAGATGTTGGCCATGCTCGAGGCGAAGTTCCCGCCGCCGAGCCCCGCCGTCGCCGCCACCGTGGCCATCAGCCAGAACGGCGTCGCCGGCCGCCCGACCAGCGCCGCCAGCCCCACCGTCGGGATGAGCAGCAGGAGCGCGCTGACGATCGTCCAGTTGCGCCCGCCGAAGCGCGCCACCGCGAAGGTGTACGGGAACCGCATGAGCGCCCCCACCAGCCCCGGCAGCGCCACCAACTGGAACAGCTGGTCGGTCGTGTACGGGAAGCCGACCTTCGGCAGCCGCGGCGCCGTCACGCTCCAGAGGAGCCAGATCGAGAACCCCAGGTTCTCGGCCACGATCGACCAGAGCAGGTTCCGGCGCGCGATCCGCCGCCCGGTCGACCGCCAGAACCCCTCGTCCTCGGGGTTCCAGTCGGCGATCCAACGCTTCGACGCCAGCTTGTCCATGCCCCGACCCTAGCCGCCCGCCGGTCAAGGCGGTGTAACGAGTCGGCCCGGACTTGGTGGCGGGAGCCGCAGGACGATGTTTCAGGCGCTCTCGTTCGACGGACGGGCGTGCTCCACGAAGAAGACCGACGCGGCCGCCTTGCTGGCGGTGCCGGCCGCGACGGCCATGCACAGCTCGTAGAGCTCGTCGGGGTCGGCGACCAGCTCGAGCCCGTTGAGCGCCAGGAACGCCAGCGCCGCCGCCAGCGCGGCCCGCTTGTTCCCGTCGACGAACCTGTGCGCCTGCGAGACGTGGAACAGGTAGGCGGCGGCCATCTCGGGGAGCGTCGGGTGTAGGAAGGCCCCACCGAACGTCGCGGACGGGACCCCGAGCGCTGCGCTCAACCCCGCCATGTCCCGCACGCCCAGCGCCCCCCCATATCGTTCGACCCGATCGGCGTGGAGGGCGAGCAGGTCGTCGAGGGTCAGAAAATCGGGATCCTTCACTTGGCCAGCCGGCGGAAGACGCCGGCGTAGCGCTCGTCGGCGCGGGCCATCGCTTGCCGAAGCTTCTCCGTACGCCCTTTGCCGCGCTTGGGCGTCACCACGATGACGTCGCCGTCAGTCGACACGTCGAGGACCGTGCCAGCCGAGATCCCGGTCCGGTCGAGCAGCTCTCGATCGAGAACCAGCGCCAGGCTGTTGCCTGTCTTGGTGAGACGTTTTTCCATGTACGTACAGTATGAAGTTAGGTACGTACGCGGTCAACGTCCGCCGCGAAGCTACGGGCGCGTGCAGGTCCGCTGGTAGGTGTCGACCGAGGAGACGGAGCCACCGCCGCCGGCGCTGTTGAAGAGGGCGATCACGTCGCCGTCGACCGTGAATCCGTAGCTCACGGCCGAAGCGCCGTTCGTGCAGTCCTCGCGATCGACGACCAGGTTGGTCCCCATCACGTGCTGCGAGGTGTTGTAACGGAAGTTCAGCTCGCCACCGTCCAACGCCGAACCCACGTCGACGCCGGCCCACTCGATGAAGGCGCCCGCTCCGAACACCCGCATCGTCCGGCGGGTCGTAAGGCCGGTCTCCAGTTCCTGCCAGCGCACGAGGTCGTAGTCGCCGTCCAAGATGGTTCCCCCCGTCGGCATTTCGACGGCCCCGCCATCGACGTAGATCCCGTTGTAAGTCCCGACCACCAGCTCGGCGGCGACCGTGGCGCCGTCGGCGGTGACAGTGTTGCAAACGCCCGCGTCCGGATCGTGCGGCTCGGTGACGACATCGCAGGCCGGCAGCGCGCCGGCCGTCCCGCCGGTCGCGGGCGCGCC
>DASZVW010000221.1:0-2793 GCA_035546895.1 Polyangia bacterium | reverse complement strand
ATGTAGTTGGTGAGCGCCTTCTTGAGCGACAGGATCTGCGGACGCCCGTCGACGATCGCCAGCATGTTGATGCCGAACGATTCTTGGAGCGGCGTCATCTTCCAGAGGTTGTTCTGGACGATCTCCGGGACGGCGTCCTTCTTGAGGTCGATCACGATCCGCATGCCGTCGCGGTCGGACTCGTCGCGCAGGTCGGCGATCCCCTCGATCTTCTTGTCGCGCACCAGCTCGGCGATCTTCTCGATCAGCTTGGCCTTGTTGACCTGGTAGGGGATCTCGGTGGCCACGATCGACTTGCGCCCGGTCTTGGGGTGCTCCTCGACGCTGGTCCGGCCGCGCATCAGGATGGCGCCGCGCCCGGTCTCGTAGGCCTGGCGGATGCCGTGGCGGCCGTTGATGAAGCCGCCGGTCGGGAAGTCGGGGCCGGGGACGATCTCGATGAGCTCGTCGGTGGTGATGTCCGGGTTCTTGATGACGGCGATGGTCGCGTCGATCACCTCGCGCAGGTTGTGCGGCGGGATGTTGGTGGCCATGCCGACCGCGATGCCGGCGGCGCCGTTGACCAGCAGGTTGGGGAAGCGGGCCGGCAGGACCGTCGGCTCGGTCTCCTTGTCGTCGTAGTTCGGCTGGAAGTCGACCGTCTCCTTGTCGATGTCGGCCAGCAGCTCGCCGCCGATCTTCTCCATCCGGCACTCGGTGTAGCGGTAGGCCGCCGCCGAGTCGCCGTCGACCGAGCCGAAGTTCCCCTGCCCGTCGATGAGCGTGTAGCGCATGGCGAAGTCCTGCGCCAGGCGCACCAGCGCGTCGTAGGCCGCCGTGTCGCCGTGGGGGTGGTACTTGCCGAGCACGTCGCCGACCACGCGGGCGCACTTGATGTAGGGCCGGTTCCAGAAGTTCGAGAGGCCGAACTGCGTGTAGAGGATGCGGCGGTGGACCGGCTTGAGCCCGTCGCGCGCGTCGGGGAGCGCGCGCGAGACGATGACGCTCATGGCGTAGTCCATGAACGCCGACTTCATCTCCTCTTCGATGGCGATCGGGATGCGGTTTCCTGAGAATGGGGCGGCGCCGTCAGCGCTCATGCGGGTCCTCTCGGTCGTCTAGAAGGGTGGCCTGGGGGCGTCTTATACCGGCTTGTCACCGCGGAATGAACCGGCCGGCGGCGGCCTCGAGCCGCCGGAACTCCTCGATCTGCGCCAGGAACACGGGGACGATCTCGGGGTCGAACTGGGCGCCGGTGCAGCGCTCCAGCTCGCCGCAGGCGATCTCGTGCGGCAGCGCCTTGCGGTAGGCGCGGTCGGAGGTCATGGCGTCGTAGGCGTCGGCCACGGCGACGATCCGCCCGATGAGCGGGATGTGGTCCCCCACCAGCCCCTGCGGGTAGCCCGAGCCGTCCCAGGCCTCGTGGTGGCAGTAGCAGCCGGGGACGATGTCGCGCATGAAGGGGATCGGCTCCAGGATGCGCTTCCCCTTGGCCGGGTGCGAGCGGAACATCGCCAGCTCCTCCGGCGTCAGCTTTCCCGGCTTGTTGAGCTTGTCGTTGCGGACGCCGATCTTGCCGACGTCGTGCATGAGGCCGACCTTGACGATGACGTCGATCTCCGGCGCCGACAGCTTGAGGCCGATGGCGATGAGGCGGGCGTACATCGAGACCCGCTCGGAGTGCCCGCGGGTGTAGCGGTCCGACTCCTCGAGCGCGTGCGCGAAGCCGATGATCGTCTGCCGGAAGTTCTCCTCCAGCGAGACGTTGGCCTTGGTCAGATCCTTGTTGGCGTCGACCAGGTTCTCGTACAGGCGCGCGTTCTCGATGGAGACCGCGGCCCGGCTGGCCAGCACGTACAGCATCTTGCGCTGCCCCTCGGAGAACTTGTTGCCGCGCGTGTAGCTGTAGGCGTTGAGCATCCCGATGATGCGCCCGTTGAGCTTGAGCGGGATGCTGCAGAGGCTGACCAGGCGCCGATCGAGCTCGCGCGGCGGCGACTCGAGGAACTGGTACGAGCGGTTGCCGTGCACCAGCAGCGGCCGGTCCTCCCGGAACAGCGGCAGCGCCTCGGCGAGGTTGAGCGGCGGCGCCTCCACGCCGGGATCGGCGCGCTCGGAGACCTTGCGCATCCGCTCGGCGAACCGCCCGGCCTGCTTGGGGTCCTCGAGCAGCAGGCTGACCACGTCGGCGTCCACCGCGTCGATCGTGGCGTCGAGCACCAGGTCGAGCACCTTCTCCACCGAGAGCGAGGTCGCGATCGCCTCGCTGATCTTGTAGATGGAGAGCGCGTCCTTGAGCCGGATGTTCTCGTGCTGCAGCCGCTGGCGATCGAGCCCGCGCTGCACGATGTGGATGACCTCCTCGACCTTGAACGGCTTGAGGATGTAGTCGTAGGCCCCCTTCTTCATCGCCTCGATCGCCGTCTCGACGGTGCCGAAGCCGGTCATGATGACCGTGAGGACCGGGATGCTCTCCTCGCCGATCTTCTGGATGAGCTCGAGCCCCCCCAGGTTCGGCATCTTCAGGTCCGAGATGACCAGGTTGTAGCTGCGCTTGCGCAGCTCCTCGAGGGCCTGGGCGCCGTCCTCGACGGCGTGCACCACGTAGCCCTCCATGGTCAGGAAGTCCGCCAGGATCTCGCGGATCACCTTCTCGTCGTCGACGACCAGGATGCGCGCCGTCTCCAGCATCGGGACGTACTCATGGCGGTCGAGGCGGTCGCTCCGCTCGTTTCGATCCGGGGGATCGACCGCCTCGGGCGCGTTCTGCGCCGCCTCTGCCTTGGCCGCGGAGACGCTCGCCAGCAGGGCTTC
>DASZVW010000220.1:0-2247 GCA_035546895.1 Polyangia bacterium | reverse complement strand
CGCGACCGGCGCCGCCGCGGGGGCGCTCTGCTTCTGGCAGGCCCCGGCCGCCAGCGGCGTGGCAAGCGCAAAAATGGCCAGGGCCCGCTTGATCATGGCCGTCGTGCTAACAGGCGCCTGCCGACCCGTCAAGCACCCCATCGCGCATTCGGTGGCCAACCCGACGCGGGTGACTTGATAGGTCACATAAATATGACCATAATGGTCATATGAAGACCACCTCGGTCAGTGACCTCAAGGCCCATCTCTCACACTACCTGCGGCTGGTCCAGCGCGGGAGCGAGGTGCAGATCCTGGACCGCGGGGTCCCCGTCGCCCGCCTGGTCGGCGGGGGAGTGACGGCGGAGGACGGCGATCGCCGGCTCGAACGACTGGTTGCCGCCGGGATCGTCCGGCGAGGGACCAGGAACGTGAAGCACCTCCTGGCCGAGCCGCCGATCGCGGCGCGCCGCGCGGAGCTGGGCCGGGCGCTGGACGAGGATCGCGAAGACCGCGCATGAGGTTCTGGGACGCCTCGGCGTTGGTCCCCCTCGTCGTCGAGGAAGCGCTGTCCGAAAAAGTCCGCGCCTGGATCGCAGAGGACGACGAGATCGCGCTCTGGGCGCTGACCCGGCTCGAGCTGGCCTCCGCGATCGAACGGCGGTTTCGCGAGGGACGGCTGGACGGTGCTCAGCGTTCCGCTGCGCTCCGCCGGGCGACGGGTTTTGCCGACGCCGCGCACGAGGTGACCGATCTACTGGCGGTCCGCACGAAGGCGATGGCGTTGCTCGCGCGCTACGCGATCCGGGCCGCCGACGCCGCTCAGCTCGGCGCGGCGCTGGTGTTTGCCGAGCCCGATCCCGCGTCGCTGACCTTGGTGGTGCTCGATCGCCGATTGGCCGAGGCAGCCGCCCGCGAAGGGCTCGGCGTCGTCACTCATCTCTAGCTAGAGAGCGACACGGCGGCGCGCCGGGTGGCGCAGCGCGGGTCAGCCGCCGTTGGCGACGCGGCCGACGGCGGCCATCAGGTGGTCGATCCCCTCGGGGCTGGCCTCGAAGTAGCCGCGGATCCGGAGCTGCCGGTCGACCAGCACCAGGTGCTCGCCGTGGAAGATCTGCCAGAAGCCGGCGGCGTCGT
This sequence comes from Polyangia bacterium, assembly GCA_035546895.1. GTDB lineage: Bacteria > Myxococcota_A > Polyangia > Fen-1088 > Fen-1088 > JADGRB01. Next base: position 1,131 of record DASZVW010000220.1, on the reverse strand, counting down.
CGGCGTTGCCGGGCTGGGCGCTCTTCTCGCGCCCCATCCCTTCCTTGAAGCCGCCGGTGACCGCCGCCTCGATGGCCTCGGCGGGGCCGGTGAGGAACGACCAGGCGAGGGGGCTGGCGCCGTAGCGGGCGGCGTACTCGGCCAGCTTGGCCGGCGTGTCGCGCGCCGGATCGACGGAGATGGAGACCAGGTGGAAGTCGGGGCCCAGGTGGCGCGCGCGCCGGCCGACCTCGGCCATCTTCTGGCTCAGCAGCGGGCAGGCCTCCTGGCAGGCGGTGAAGATGAAGTCGGCCACCCACACCTTGCCGGCCAGCTCACGGGTGCCGAACGGCTGACCGCGCTGGGCGGTGAGCGCGACGGCGGGGAGGGTGCCGAGGACGGCCGGCGCGGCGCCCAGCCGCCGGGTGACCGAGCGGAAGATGGGGACGCCGAACAGCAGGCCGAGCAGCGCCGCCCAGACGAAGGGGTTGCCGGCCAGGCGCGCCGCCGCGGGCGCCGGCGCCGTCGCGGGTCGAGAAGAACTGCTCACCGGTCCGTCTTCCGCCGCGATCGCGGCTCTGTCAAGGGCGCTCGCTTGACGGGCGGCGATAACTCGTTTACCTCATGTCGACAGGGCTGATGCGTCTTCGTGCCGGCAATCACAGGGCTTCGGCCGCCGCCAAGGCGTTCACCGTCGCGGTGATGGCGGCGGCGACGGTCGCCCAGCTCTCGTCGATCTCGCACGAGATGACGGTGCGGCACTTCCGCTGCGCCGAGCACGGCGAGCTGACGCACCTGGCGGCGATGACCGGCGGTGAGACCGGCGGTGAGGCCGCCGCCCCCGCCGAGCTCGCGGGCCCGCGCGGCAGCGACGCCTTCCGCGCGCCCGAGCGCGACGCGCCCGACGCGCACGAGCACTGCGGGGTCGCCTTCACTCTCGAGGGGAGCTCCTGCGCCCCGTCGGTGGGCGGGATCGTCGGCTCGGTCGCGCCGGCGCCGGCCGTCCGCCCGGTCGCGGACGCGCGCCCGCCCGTCGGGCGCGGCGTGGTCCTGGCCAGCGCCCCCAAGACCTCTCCGCCGTCGGCGTAGGACAGCGTCGTCGGCCGGCCGCGATGGGCGCCGGCCTCTCCTGCCGCGTCTTCCCCGAGGATC
>DASZVW010000219.1:0-4193 GCA_035546895.1 Polyangia bacterium | reverse complement strand
CGGGCGAAGCGCGCCGGCCGCGCTCGGCCGGGCTTGATTGTGCGAAAGCGGCGGTCTAAACCGTCCGCATGAGGGAGCCCGCGCGGACGCTGATCGGGGAAATCGAGCGGGCGGTCTCGGTGCTCCCCGACGCCGTCCTCTATCGGGGCGCGCCGGCGGACGAGCTGGCGCGGTTTCAGGCGGTCATGGGCGTGGCGCCGCCGCCCGGGCTGGCGGCCTTCCTGGCCGCCCACGACGGCGGCGTGCTGGGGCCCGAGGCGCGGCTCCTGACCATGGACGAGTCGCTGGCCCGGGTGACGGGCGCCAAGCGGACGCCCGGCATCTCCGCCTGGCCGGCGGGGCTGTGGCCGCTCTGCGACCGCGGCGCCCGGCGGTACGCGCTCGACGCCGAGGAGGCGAGCGGCGACGGCGAGTGGCCGGTGGTGGAGGTGACCGAGCAGGGGGTCGACCGGGTGGGGACCTCCTGCCTGCGCTTCCTGCACGTCCTCTCCGCCGAGCTGGCCGCCGCCGGCGTCCCCGGCGAGTCGGCGATCGCGCTCTGCGAGGCGCGCTGCCGGCGCGATCCCGGGCTGGCCGACCACTGGCTCGACTTCGCCGAGCTGCTCGAGCCGGAAGGGCGGGCGGCGGAGATCGACGCCACGCTGGCCGCGGCGCTGCGGGCGGCGACGCCGCCCACGCCGGCGCTGATGTTGGCGGTGGGGATGCGCGCCGTGCGCGCCGGCGACGAGGAGGGGGCGCTGCGCGCGTTCAGCGACGCCATCGCGCTCGAGCCGGTGGGGGCGCGTGACGACGACGCCCGGCTCGACGCCGCGGCGCTGGTCGCGGTGCTGGCGGCCGACCGGGGCGACGCGACGGCGGTGGCGGCGGCGCGCGGGTTGCTCGGCGAGGCGACGGTGGCGACGGCGGCGTTCTGGCGCGGCGAAGCGCTGGCCGCGCTGTCGGAGCCCACCGAGACCGCCGCCGACGGCCAGGTGTCGTTCGAGGGTCCGGTCTCGAACGTCGGTCGCCTGGCGGTCCGCATCGTGGGGGCGCTCGATCCGGAGGATCGCGATCTCGGCAAGCTGCGGGCGCCCACGCCGGCGCTGCGCGAGGGGCTCTCCCGGCTGCAGGCCGCGCGCGAGGAGCTGGAGGCGGGGCGGGCCGACGCGGCGGCGCGCCAGGCCCGCGCGGTCGCGGCCATGCCGGCGCTGGCCGAGCTGGGGGTGGCGCACGCCTTCCTGGCCGAGGCGCTCAACGCCGTCCGGGCTCCCGACGCCGCGGCGGTGGCCCGGCGGGCCATCGAGCTCAACCCGGCGCTGGTCGACGGCTGGCGCGAGCTCGGCGACGCGGAGCTGGAGGCGGGGCGGCTCAAGGAGAGCGAGGCGGCCTTCCGCAAGGTGGTGGAGATGGACGCCACCTACGGGCTCGGCTACGCCAAGCTGGCGCAGGTGCTGCTCGAGCAGGGGCGGACGCTGGAGGCGCTGGAGGCGATCGGCGAGGCGGGGAGCCGCGGCGGCGATCCCTTCTTCATCGCCGCGATCCGGGGCGACATCTACGCCGAGATGGAGCGCCACACCGACGCGGCCGAGGCGTACGACCTGGCGCTGGCCTTCGAGCCCGACGACCACTGGGCGCTGCACCAGGCGGCGCTCGAGCACGGCTACGCCGGGAACAGCTCGCGCGCCTCGGAGCTGTTCGCGGCGGCGCTGGCGCACGACCACGACGGCTGCCACCAGACGCTGGTCGACTACGGCGACCACCTGAGGCGGCTGGGGCGGATCGGCGACGCGGTGAAGCTGTACCGCAAGGCGGTGGCGGCCGTTCCCGGCGATCCGGACTGGAAGCAGACGCTGCGCGAGGCCGAGCGCGAGCTGCTGGCGGCGCCGAACTAGGGCCGCGGTGAAAGCCCTTGGCCGCTTCGACCCATTAAGGTCGTGAGCCGCTGCACAACTCGGCCATCACTGTGTCAGGATAGGGAGCTCATGGATCACCTGGAGCAGCTCGAACAGCAGAGCGTCTACATCTTCCGCGAGGCCTTCCGGCACTTCGAGCGCCTCTGCATGCTGTGGTCGATCGGCAAGGACTCGACGGTCCTGCTGTGGCTGGCGCGCAAGGCGTTCTTCGGCCACATCCCGTTCCCGCTGGTCCACATCGACACCAGCTACAAGCTGCCGGAGATGATCGCCTACCGCGACCGGCTGGCGATGGAGTACAAGCTGCAGATGGTGGTCGGCCAGAACAAGGCCGCGCTCCTCGCCAAGGACACCTTCCCCGAGAAGCTGAAGGCCAACCCGGCGATGACCGCCGAGGAGCAGGCCGCCGCCCGCACCGAGTGCTGCGGCAAGCTCAAGAGCGGCGCGCTGGCCGCCACGCTGCACGGGACGGGCGAGCGGATGCGCCTCAATCTCAAGACCGGCAAGTACGAGGTCGATCCCGATCGCGCCGCCTACACCGGCGTCATCGTGGGCGCGCGCGCCGACGAGGAGGGGAGCCGCTCCAAGGAGCGCTACTTCTCGCCGCGCGACAAGAACGACGACTGGGACGTGGGCGATCAGCCGCCCGAGTTCTGGAACCAGTTCAAGACCGACTTCGCGCCCGGCACCCACGTGCGCGTCCACCCGCTGCTCGACTGGACCGAGCTCAACATCTGGGAGTACATCGAGCGCGAGAAGATCCCCACCGTGTCGCTCTACTACGACCAGGGGGACGGGACGCGCTACCGCAGCCTCGGCTGCGGCCCTTGCCAGAAGCCGATCAAGAGCACCTCGAAGAACGTGGCCGACATCATCGTCGAGCTCAAGAGCGGCGCGCTCAGGAACATCGCCGAGCGCTCCGGCCGCCTGCAGGACGGCAAGCACGGCCTCGAGGAGCTGCGGCGCAAGGGCTACATGTGATAGACCGGCCCGCGCCGCGTCTCAAAGACTTCCCCATGGCTGAACAACCGCAGCGAGATACGTTCAACGTCGTCATCGTCGGCCACGTCGACCACGGCAAGAGCACCGTGGTCGGCCGCCTGCTGGCGGACACCGGCGCCCTGCCGCAAGGGAAGCTGGAGTCGGTCCGCCGCGAGTGCGAGCGGACCGGCAAGCCGTTCGAGTACGCCTTCCTGCTGGACGCGCTCTCCGACGAGCAGGACCAGGGGATCACCATCGACACCGCGCGCTGCTTCTTCAAGAGCCAGAAGCGCGACTACATCATCATCGACGCCCCGGGGCACATCGAGTTCCTCAAGAACATGATCTCGGGCGCCGCGCGCGCCGAGGCCGCGGTGCTGGTCATCGACGCCAAGGAGGGGGTGCGCGAGAACAGCCGCCGCCACGGCTACATCCTGTCGATGCTGGGCATCCGGCAGGTGGTGGTGTGCGTGAACAAGATGGACCTGGTCAAGTACGACCAGGCCCACTTCAAGAAGATCGAGGCCGAGTACCGGGTTTTCCTCGAAGGGATCGGGGCGGTCAGCCCGCGGCAGTTCGTGCCCATCTCGGCGGTGGCGGGGGTGAACCTGGCCACGCGCGGGAAGGAGACCGCCTGGTACGACGGGCCGACGCTGCTCGAGCTGCTCGACACGCTCCCCAAGGCGCCGCCCAAGATCGACCAGCCGCTGCGGATGCCGCTGCAGGCGGTCTACAAGTTCACCGAGCACGGCGACGATCGCCGCATCTTCGCCGGGCGCATCGAGGCCGGGAAGGTCGCGGTCGGCGACAAGGTGGTCTTCTCGCCCTCGAACAAGATCTCCACCATCAAGAGCATCGAGGGGTTCAACGTCGCGCCGCGCACCGCGATCGAGGCGGGGTGGTCGACCGGGTTCTCGCTCACCGAGGAGATCTACGTGACCCGCGGCGAGGTGATGAGCCACGTCGACAAGCCCCCGCAGGTCTCGACCCGCATCCGCACCAACCTCATCTGGCTGGGCAAGAAGCCGCTGGTGGGCGGGCGCGACTACAAGATCAAGCTCGGCACCGCGGCGCTGCCGGTGCAGCTCGCCAAGATCAACAAGGTGATCGACGCCAGCGAGCTCGACCACCGGCTGGAGAAGAACGAGGTCGGGCGCCACGACGTGGCCGACGTGATCCTCGAGCTGCGGCAGCCGGTGGCGTTCGACCTGACCGCCGACTGCGAGGCGACCGGCCGCTTCGTCATCGTCGACGGCTACGACGTGGCCGGCGGCGGCATCATCACCGCCGCCGTCTCCGACGAGCTCAAGGACCTGCGCG
>DASZVW010000218.1:0-3014 GCA_035546895.1 Polyangia bacterium | reverse complement strand
GGAGCGCCCGGGCCCCGCGATCGCGATCTACGAGAACGCCTGCAAGGCGCGGTGAGCGGCGCGGCCCAGGCCGCGGTCAGCGGCGGAGCTCGACGGGGCCGGCCGGCGAGGCCAGGGCGCCGTACGCCGACCGATGGCGGGCGAGGTAGCGCGCGACGGCCTCGTTCTCGGGGGGCGACAGCAGTGGGCCGGGGACGATGAGCGCCGGCCGCCCGGCCTCGAGCTCCCGGTCGTAGGCGGCCGGGGTCATGCGGGCGCCGAGCTCGCCCAGGTGCAGGTCGGCCAGCGCGGCCTCGGTGGTGTACCCGTTCGGCTGGCGCGAGTCGGCCAGGTGGTAGAAGACCGCGCGGCGGTAAATCGGCAGGTGCGCGACGTCGCCGGCCACGGTCGCGCCGGCGGGGACGCGCGCGTGCGCCCAGGCGTTGAAGGCCACGACCGGCGCCGTCTGGTCGACCGCCAGGAAGGTCCGGAGATCGACGACGAGCGTGGCGCCGGCCAGGACGAGCGCGGCGGTCCCGGCGAGGCGGCGGACCGCCGGCGCCTGCCGGAGCCCGAGCTCGAGCCAGGGGACGAAGGCGATCGCCAGCAGGAACCAGGGGGCGTAGTACTGGGGGAAGCCGAAAGGGACGACGATCGGCTGGACCACCAGGAACAGGGCCACCGAGAGCTCGAATGGCTGCGCGGCGAGGCGCCGCCGCGCCACCAGCAGCCAGCCGGCCAGCGCCGCGGCGGCGAAGGCGACCAGCGGCGGCTGCCCCAGGATCGCCGCCGCCATCCCGTGTCCGAAGCCCCCCCTGGCGCCGAGCAGGCGGTGGTAGCGCACGCAGAGCGCGTAGACGAGCCGGAGGTCGAGCCCGGCCGCGCGCAGGAAGAGGGCGCCGGCCAGCAGCGCCGCCAGCGTCCCGGCGGCGAGCCCGGCGGCCCGCCGGCCGCGCGCGTCCCCGGCCGCCAGGCTGCAGAGGCAGAAGAGGACCAACAGCAGGGCGAGCTTCGGCGTGCAGAGCAGCGTGAGCGTCCCGACGAACGCCAGCGCGAACGCCGCCCGCAGCGGCGGCGCGGCCGTGCGGCGGTAGCGGTCGATGGCCAGCAGCAAGAGCGCGTTCGGCCAGGCGTCGAGCCGGAACTCGACCAGGTACCAGATGACGCTCGGGTTCCCGGCGAGCACCAGCGTCCCGACGATGAAGGCCGCGCGCGGGAAGCTCACCGGGCGCGCGAGGCGGGCGAACGACAGCGCGACGTTCCGGCCGAGCGCGAGCAGGAAGACCAGGTGGCCGGCGGCGGTCAGCACGCGCAGCGGGAACAGCGGGAACGAGAACAGATCGTACGCCGGGAGCCCGGGAGCCAGCAGGTACCAGAGGAACGGCGGGTGGCCCTCGAAGAAGTCGACGAAGGGGCGGTCGCCGGCGTGGACGCGCCAGAGCGCGTAGAGGTGCTCGAGCTCGTCGTAGTCGAAGTAGCGGTGGCGGATACCGCAGGTCCAGGCCGCCAGGCCCGCCGCGATCAGGACGACGCAGAGGACGTCGAGCGCGGAGAGGCGGCGCATCGGTCGCTGGATGATACCGCCGGGAGCTCCGGGAAGTCCTACCTCGCGCGGGTCCGGCCGCGCGCCCGCCCCCGCGCTAGACTGCGCCGCATGAGCCCCTCCGACGCGATCCTCTCGGTGACCCCGCTCGGGTTCCCCTGGCAGCCGCGCGATCCTTTTCTCTTCTGCGTCCACCACGACGACCGCTACCCGCGCGGCAACGATCGGATGGGGCCGGCCGCCACCCTCGAGGGGCGCGACCTGGGGCAGGACTTCGAGGGGCGCGACGGCTGGCGCATGTACCACGGCGAGGTGGTCCCCGGCTTCCCGCAGCACCCGCACCGCGGGTTCGAGACGGTGACCATCGTGCGCCGCGGGCTCTGCGACCACTCGGACTCGGTCGGCGCCGCCGCCCGCTACGGCCAAGGGGACGTGCAGTGGCTGACGGCGGGCGGCGGGATCCTGCACGCGGAGATGTTCCCGCTCGTCGATCCGGAACGGCCCAACCCGCTCGAGCTGTTTCAGATCTGGCTCAACCTGCCGCGCGCGCAGAAGATGGTGCCGCCGCACTTCTCGATGCTCTGGAGCGGGTCGATCCCGCGCCGGACGGTGACCGACGCCGAGGGGCGCCCCACCGAGGTGACGGTGGTGGCCGGCCGGTACGGCGATCTCCAGGCGCCGCCGCCGCCGCCGGCCTCCTGGGCCGCGCAGGCCGACGCCGAGGTGGCGATCTGGACCATCAAGATGGCGCCGCGCGCGACCTGGACGCTGCCGCCCGCCGCCGCGGGCGCGAACCGGGCGCTGTACTTCTTCCGCGGCGAGCGGCTGCGCGCCGGCGGCCAGGACGTCCCGGGCGCGCACGAGATCCGGCTGCGGCCCGAGCACGAGGTGGCGATCGAGGCGGGCCCGGACGAGGTCGAGCTCCTGCTGCTGCAGGGGCGGCCGATCGGCGAGCCGGTGGTGGCCTACGGCCCGTTCGTCATGAACACGCGCGCGGAGATCGAGCAGACCTTCGCCGACTACCAGCGGACGCAGTTCGGCGGCTGGCCCTGGCCCAGCTCGGAGCCGGTGCACCCGCGCGGCGAGGGGCGGTTCGCGCGCCACGCCGACGGGCGCCTCGAGCGCCCGGAGTGACGCCATGGCGACGACGACCATCACCGGGTTTCACCAGGACGCCGAGGGGGACTGGATCGCCGAGCTCGCCTGCGGCCACACGCAGCACGTGCGCCACCGCCCCCCCTGGCAGCTGCGGGCCTGGGTGATCAGCGAGGCGGGGCGCGCCGAGCGGGTCGGCCAGCCGATCGCCTGCCCGCTCTGCGACCGCCCCGCCGCGCCGCCGCCGCGCGCCCACGAGCGCTGACGGAAGTCCCGAGGCCGCGGCGCGGGATGAAGTAGACTGCCGGCCAGGCAACCGGAGGTCGTTCCATGGACCGTCGCCCCGCTCTGTCCGTCGTTGGCCTTGGCGCGCTCGCGCTCGTCTTGGGCTGCGGTC
>DASZVW010000217.1:0-7281 GCA_035546895.1 Polyangia bacterium | reverse complement strand
GGCGTCGACGGAGGATTGGCCAGCGCGGCCACCCGCGAGATGTCCGTCTCGCTCCACCCGCAGCTTCCGCCGGAGCTGCACAGGAAACCGCCGTCGCCGCACCCGGCGAGGCCGGCCGCGCCGAGCACGATCGCCGCGCCTGCTTTCCCCCACCGAGCCGCTGCGTCTCTCCGTCGCATTGGTGATCTCCTCGCTCTCGCAGCGTCCCTTCGGCCGCGCGGATGCGCCGCTTGAGGCGCAAAAGCGAGGGCGACAACGGCGACCAACACCGACGCGCGCACGCATGTCGGAGACTCGTTGCGCACGCGATGTAGCGGCAAATACCGTCGGTGAGCGCTCAGTTAAGTTTCAATTTCTGGAGTCGATGAGACCCAATCCCAATGGCGATCCGCACGCGCGCCAGACCGGAAGTGACGGGAGCTTTGTCGGTGCGGGACCGACGCCCGGTCGCGCGCGTTCACATGTCAGAGACTGCGCGCCGCTCAACCGTGTGGATGCTGACGTTTCACGGCGCAGCAGACGCTTTTTCCGCGCTGCCCCCGGAATTTTCGACAAAGGCCCCGTTCGGCAGCCTCGGAGAACCCACCTCATGAACGCGCCCGCAGCGCCCGGACCCGCTCGCGTCACGATGTCGACGCGCGCGCGGGCGATCGCCCCCGGCCTCGCGCTGGCGCTGGTCATCGGGGGCGCGGCGCTGGAGCTGCAGCGGGCGCTGCCAGCGCGGCTGGCGCTGCCCGACGTGCTGGTGGCGCTCTTCCTCGGCTCGCTGGTGGTCAACTCGCCCCTCTCGAAGTGGCTGGGGCTGGCGGCCAACGACCGCGGGCGCAACCGCTACGGGCACGGGCTGGCCTTCGTCGGCCGCACCGTCCTGCGGGCGTCGGTGGTGCTGATGGGGCTGCGGATCGAGGCGCGCCTGTTCGAGTCGCGCCAGCTGCTGGCGATCGGCCTGGCGCTGCTGACGGCGCTCCCCGCCACCTACCTCATGACGCACGCGCTGGCGGTCCCCTTGAAGGTGCACCGGCGGCTGGCGGACATGATCGCCACCGGCACCATGATCTGCGGCGCCTCGGCGGTCAATGCGGTGGCGCCGGTCATCGGCGCGCGCCGGCAGGATCAAGGGGTGGCGCTGGCGACCATCTTCCTCTACAGCGCCGTGGCGCTGGTGCTGTTCCGCTCGTTCGCCACCGCGGCCGGGCTGACCACGCCGCAGGGGGGGATCTGGAGCGGCCTGGCGGTCAACGATCTGGCCAGCGCCGTCGCCCTGGGCGCGCAGATGGGCTCGGGCGGGGCGGAGATGGCGGCCGCCAGCAAGTCGGCCCGCGTGCTCATGCTGGCGCCGGTGCTGATCCTGTTCTCGCTCTGGGGCGCGGGCCGCTCCGTGCCGGCCGAGCGCCCGGCCGGCCTCCGGCTCGGACGGACGATCCTCGGGTACGTCCCGGGATTCGTGGTCGGGTTCCTGATCCTGGCGCTGCTGCGGGCGGCCGGCGACCGGCTGCTGGGGGCGGCGCCGGGCTGGCGGGCGGCGCTGGCGCTCGACCGCCAGGTGGTCGCCTTCGCGACGGTGACGGTCTCGGCCGGCATCGGCCTCCACCTCGAGCTCAAGGGGCTGCTCTCCGCCGGGGCGCGCGCGGTGGTCCTGGGCGCCGTCGCCTCGGCGACGATGAGCGGCGTGACGCTGGCGCTGGTCGTGCTGGCCGGCCGCGGGATGCGCCCGCAGCTCCTGACCGCCGCCGCCGCGCTGGCCGGCGCCGGCGCGCTCTGGCTGGTCGCGCAGCGGCTGCGCGTGGCGATGGCCGCCGGCGCCCCGCAGGTCTCGGGCCGCCACCGGGCGATCACCTCCAGTGGCGCCGTGTTCGACGCGGCGCTGACCGCCAGCGGCGCCCACCGGCCCGCCGCCGCCACCGGCGTGACCGGGGAGCACCGGACACCATGACGTTCGCTCGCAGCAACTCACACCGCTCGTCGAGGAGGAAAACACCATGCGCGTGACGCGAAGGTCGATCGAAACCGGTTTCGGGATCGAGGCCCTGGTCCTGGCAATCGCCATCGCCAGCTGCGGCACGACGCCCGACCCCACCGAGAGCGAGAGCAGCGACCTGTCGCTCCACGATCCCACCTTCAAGGAGGCGCTCCGCGCCCAGGTGGTGGCGCAGGGGATCCCCGGCGCCGGCGCCATCACGCAGGTCGGGACCTTCCGCCCCAACAGCCCGATCAACAACAAGCCGGCCCTGGCCGCCTTCGCGGCGCCGGGGAAGGTGCTCGACCCCGTGCGGCTGCTGGTGGCCAGCAGCTCCAGCTTCGGCGCCACGCTGTCGCGCCCCGCCGAGGCGCCCGGCGCCATCCTCTCGCTCGACGTGAGCCAGGGGCTGGTCACGGTGGCGCCCGATCTGGCGGTCGCCGGCGGCCAGGCCTCCAGCGCCGACGGGCGCGCGCAGATCTACGCCAACCAGGACGCGGCCTTCCTCAACAGCATCAACAACCCGAGCGCGGTGACCGCGGGGCTCGTCTCGTCCAGCCTCCCGCTGGGCATCTCGCTCAACAGCGGCAACGGGCGCCCCTGGGCGGCCAACGCGCCGGCCGGCGCCGGCGGCCCGGGGACCATCACCGTCCTCGAGCCCAACGGCGCGCCGCTGGCCGGCGCGCCCGACGCGGTGGCGGGCGGCGTGTTCGAGGGCGACGGCACCAACCGCAGCACCGCCTCCACCGAGGGGCTCGACCACGGCGCGGTGGCCACCGCCATCATGACCAAGTCGCCCGACGGCACCGGCAAGGCGGTGTTCCTGGCCGCCGAGGCCGACGGCAGCATCGTGCAGGTCCACGTGGCCAAGGGGGTCGACGCCTTCGCGCCGGCCGGCACCTTCCACCCGCTCACCAACGTGACCGTGGCGGCCGCGCAGTCGACGTCGCCCGACGTGGTCACCCGGGTGGGCGTCCTCTTCAACTGGGTGCCGACCCGCATCGCCTACGTGAGCGATCCGCTGGGGAACCGGATCGTCGCCCTCGACGTCAGCGACAACGGCACGCTCTTCGTGGCCGGCGCGCCCCGCTACTTCCGCTCGCCGCTCTTCAACCGGCCGGTCGACCTGGCGCCCGCCGTGCGGGAGGTCTCCAACGACAACTTCGCCAGCAACACCACGCTGGGCGGCGGCTCGGACATCTACGTGCTCAACCGCGGCGACAACAGCATCGTCCGCATCAACCAGTCGGGCCAGGTCCTGGCGGCCCGGCGGATCGAGGCGGCGCTGCCGCCGTTCCGGGTCAACGGCATCGCCGTCTCCGAGGACGCGCAGACGCTGTGGGTGACGGCCGTGCTGGCCGGCGGGCGCGGCGCCGTGCTGGCGATGCCCGCCTTCGGGGCCGGGTTCATCACGCCGACGATGGTGAACCACGCGCAGGCGGCGGGCGCCGCCGGCCCGGCCGCGATGGGGGCCGACATGTTCGCCACCGATCTCTCGCCGCTGCAGGGGCTGGGGCCGCTCTTCAACGGCCGCGCCTGCGGCGACTGCCACAACGCGCCCACCGAGGGGGGCATGGGCGCCACCGCCGACACCTTCGTCACCCGCGTCGGGCGCATCGACGGCAGCGGCGCCTTCGACGAGCTCGACGGCCGCGGCGGACCGGTGGCGCGCGCCCACTCGATCATCAGCCTCGGTTTCTTCTGCCCGCTGCCGATCGGCCCCACGCCGCTGGCGAACGTCACCTCGCGCCGCAGCGCCATGACCCTGCGGGGGACCGAGCTCATCGACTTCGTGCAGACCGGCGACATCCTGGCCGCCCAGGCCGCCGAGCCGGCGGACGTGCGCGGCCAGGTGAACGTGCTGCCCGACGGGCGGTTCGGGAAGTTCGGCTGGAAGGCGCAGTTCGCCACGTTGATCGAGTTCATGGGGGACGCCTTCACCCACGAGATGGGGATCACCAACCCGCTGGTCCCGAACGACGAGGTCTCGGCCTGCGGCGCCAACTTCCTCAAGCCGGAGATCGACGCTCTGCCGCTGCAGACGGTCGACACCTTCCTCGGCACCATCAACCCGCCGGTCCCCGACGCGAGCTGCACCTCGTCGGCGGGCGCGACCACCTTCGCCGCCGCCGGGTGCGCCGGCTGCCACACGCCGTCGCTGCCCGGGCCCAACGCCGCCCGGACCATCAACCTCTACTCGGACCTCCTGCTGCACGACATGGGGCCGGCGCTCGACGATCACTTCGTGGCCGGCTCGGCCGCCGGCAACCAGTGGCGGACGGCGCCGCTCTGGCGCGTCTCCGACCGCGCGCACTTCCTGCACGACGGGCGGGCGGCGACGATCTCCGACGCCATCGCCGCGCACGGCGGTCAGGCGGCCGCGGCGGCCGCCGCCTACGCGGCGCTCGATCCGGCCTCGCAGCAGGCGCTGCTGGCCTTCCTCGGCTGCATCTAGTCCTTGGGGTGATGACGCCGGCCGCCGGTGCCCGACACCGGCGGCCGGCGTCGTCGGTTTTTGCCATCGTTGATTAATACCGTAACCAACTATCTCGGACCGATGCGTTTGCGTCGTTACGTCTTTCGAGACAAGCGTCGTTTCAGGTGAAATCCAGCTCAAATGGCGTTCGCAACATTGCTTCAGTCTTCGTTGATCGCGCCGATGACAGAGGTTCCCGATGAAGACCCGATCTCGACGGATCGCGCCTTTGCTGGCGGGCGCTTTGTTGGTGATGGCCGGCGGGCGCGCGGTCGCCGACGACAAGCCGGCCCCCGCGCCGGCGCCTGGCGGCCAGGCGGCCCCCGCGCCTCCGGCGTCGCCGGAGCCGGCCGCCGAGAGCGAGCCGGCCAACCTGGTGCTGCCCGACGACAGCCACGAGGACGGCCCCGGCGATCCGCTCGCCCGCATCAACGAGCTGCAGGCGCGCGTCGATCAATTGCAGCAGCTGGTCACCAACCGCCAGCCGCGCGTGATCGTGGGCGGCTACATCGACTTCGGCTTCTACGCCACCGAGGGGAACGGCTCCGGCATCGTGCGTGACCAGGGGAACGTCTACTTCCCGCAGTACGCCGGCAAGTACGGCTGGGTCTTCCTGGGCGACATCCTGGCGCCGGCCATCAACTCGCGCGGCGAGGTCCCGGACCTCGGCGACGCCACCGGCGCCGTCCCCCGCTACGACCCCATCCACTCGGGCGGCGCCCCCGGCTTCATCGTCAACGAGATCAACATGAAGCTGACCGCCGGCCTCGGCCAGAGCGCGGTGGCCACCGCCAGCCTCAACTTCACCCCCCGGAGCGGCTCCAACTTCAGCCTGGGCGACGTGTTCGACGCCGACATCGCCCAGCTCGAGTGGATGCCGACCCGCTCGCAGAAGACGTCGATCTTCGTCGGCAAGTTCGACTCCGTGCTGGGGATCGAGTACCGCGAGCGGAAGAGCGACCAGCGCTACGGCATCACGCCGTCGCTCATCTCCCGCTACACCACCGGCACCGCGCTGGGGGTCAAGGTCCGCTCCAAGTTCGGCCCCGACGACATGCTGGTGCTGGCGGGCGCCGTCACCAACGGGTCGTTCACCACCGAGCAGTTCTTCTTCTACAACGAGACCGACACCAACCTCGGCAAGACCGCCAGCGGGCGGATCTCGCTCCACCCGCCCATCCCGCTGGACATGGAGCTCGGGACCTCCGGGATGTACGGCCCCCAGGACCGCTCGCCCAACGACGACGGCAAGATGTGGTTCTGGGGCGTCGACTACCAGCTCCACCTGCGGCGCGCCGACCTGCGCGCCGAGTACCTGCGCGGCGCCTCGCCCGGCGACGCGGTCAACCAGGTCTATGGCCTGCAGCTCCACGGCGGCGGCTACGTCGAGCTGGCGGCCTACCTGGCCGCGCACTTCGGCGTCATCGGCCGCATCGAGTACCGCGACGCCTTCATCACCCTCGGCGATCCGAACGCGCCCGGCGGGGCCGACCGCGCCTACCTGACCAAGGGGTGGCGCGCCACCGGCGGCGTCCACGTCAACTTCACCGACCGGATCATCCTCAAGGCGGAGTACCTGCACAACGGCGAGTACGGCGGCGTCCCCCAGATCAAGGACGACGTCTTCACCTCCTCCCTGGTGCTCATCGATTGACGCGAGCGACGAAGGCAAGTCGAGGCCAACACACATGACGAAGACGTCGAGATCGATCCTCTCGGGCATCCTCACCGGGCTGCTGGTGGCCGAGCTGGCGCTCCCCGCGCTGGCCCAGGACGGGGGCAAGGCGCCCGAGGGGCCCCCCACGCGGGCCGAGTTCTCCAAGTTGCAGAACGACGTGCGCGAGCAGCGGCAGCTCATCATCCAGATGATGCAGACCGAGCAGCAGCGCTACGACATGCTGCTGCGCCTCCTGCAGGGCCAGGGGGGCGGCACGCCGGTGCCGGGCGTGGCGGCCACGCCGACGCCGGCGCCCAGCGAGCCCGCCGCCGAGGCGCCGTCCGAGAAGCCCGCCAAGAAGAGCGCCGCCGCCGAGCACCGCCCGAGCTCGATCGAGGGGCGGGTGACCATGTCGGGCGGGCCGCTCGAGGACGTCTACGTCTACGTGGAGAACGTCAAGATGCCGCTCACCCACCGCAAGGTGGTGGAGATCAAGCAGGAGGGGCGCCAGTTCAACCCGCGCGTGGCGGTCGTGCTGACCGGGACCAGCCTGGTGTTCCCCAACTTCGACTCCGTCTACCACAACGTCTTCTCCAACTCGCCGCGCAACAGCTTCGACCTCGGCACCTACCAGGCGGGCGAGAAGGCGCGCTCGGTGACGGTCACCGGCCCCGGCGTGGTCGACATCTACTGCAACATCCATCAGAAGATGAGCGCCAAGGTGCTGGTGGTCCCCAGCGTCCTTTACGCCAAGGTGCGCCCCGACGGGACGTTCCGCATCGACAACGTGCCGCCCGGGATGCGGCGGATCGTGGCCTGGAGCCCGGACGCCAAGCCCGAGTCGCAGAAGGTGGCCGTGAACGGCCCCACCGAGGTGTCGTTCAGCCTCGAGCACGATGACGGCGGCGCGCACGCGAACAAGTTTGGCCAGGCGTACGGCTCCTACCGTGACTAGTCGAGGTCGATGACCCGGAAGGAAAAGCATGCGCACAGCACGCGTTCTCTTGGGAATCGCGCTCATCGCCGCGGGGACGGCGGTGGGCGTGTTCGCCGTTCGGTCGGTCCTCGGCGATCGGGCGCGCGCGCAGGCCGCCCTGCTGCGCGCGGCCGGCGGCGACGCCGACACGCGCGGCGCCCCCGAGCGGACGGCCGCCGAGAAGCAGGCCTGGGAGGCGGCGCGGCTCGAGCCGC
>DASZVW010000216.1:0-1994 GCA_035546895.1 Polyangia bacterium | reverse complement strand
CATCGCCGCGGTCAGCTGCCGGACCCCGGCCGAGAGCAGCGCCGCGCGCTGGTGCGCCACCCGGCGGCCGAGCAGGAGCCCGGCTGCCACGGCCACCGCCGCGGCGACGAGCAGCGCGGCGAGCGAGGTCTCCATCGCGACGTCCCGCGGCCGCGCGGGCTAGCCCTGGCCGATGCCGAGCCCGAGGTGCTCGCGGACCGTGAAGTACTCCTCCGAGATCGACCACAGGAGCAGGTCGCGGATCTTGTCCTTGGGATCGGCCACCCCGATGGAGACCGGCTCGGTCTGCACCAGGCGCGCCGCGATGTCGAGGTCGTTGCAGATGAGGAAGCCGGCGCGGGTGGCCGTCATGTCGACCGCGTTCGACCACTTGTGGATGTCGGCCTCGCCCTTCCCGGCCACGAACCGCTGCACCACCGCCCCCAGCTGCTCCACCATCTGCGCCGGCACCGTCTTCTTGAGCAGGTCGAGGTACTGGCCGACCGGCTGCTGGACGTCGGCCTTGACCTCCAGCTTGGGGTGAACCAGCTTGAGCGCCGCCAGGAAGAGGATCTTCAGCTCGGCGACCGTCGGCACCACCGTCGGCCAGCGGACGAAGTGATCGGGCCGCATGAAGGTGAGCCGCTTGCCGATGACGTAGGCCAGGTCCTTCTCCGGCCGCCCCTGCAGCAGGCTCGAGCCCACCACGAACGAGGGGATGAGGTGCGCCTTCTCGCGCGCGTTGGCCATGTCCAGCTCGCCGGGCGACTCCGGCCGCAGGTAGAGCTCCGGCTGCGGCACCCCCAGCACCTGGTTGACGTAGTTGAACACCTTGCTGAAGAGGAGCTGGTCGGTGGCCACGTCGCGCTTGTCCTTGCGCTTGAGGCCCCAGTCCTTGTGCTCGCGGGCGCGCCCGCCCGCCACCGCCTGGCTGACGGCGGCGAAGATGTGCGAGACGACCCGGTCCTCGTCGGCGTGATAGATGTTCTTCCAGAGGTCCTCGGTGAGGCGGGCCTTGGCGCGCACGAAGCCTTTCGGCTTGTACTGCTCGTAGAACTGCTGCTCCTCGGCGTCGGCCTTGCGCAGGAAGGCCATCGCCGCGGCGACGCACCAGGCGCGGTCGTACTGCTGCATCGCCATGTAGAGGCCGCGCAGCGTCTTCATGTAGACCGCCATCTGGCCGAAGTCCTGCGACACCTTGATGAGGTGGCGGTACTCGCCCACCGCCTTGTCGTACGACTCGGGCCCCGAGAGCTGGTACAGCTCGGCGAGGATCTGGTGGCGCGGGGTGGCGTCGGGATCGAGCTGCACGCAGACCTCGAAGGCGGCGGTGGCCGACTTGAAGTCCTTGAGCCGCGAGCGGTAGATCTCGCCGAGCCCGTGCCAGAGGGCGATCTGCGTCGCCTTCCGCTCGGGCGGCGGCTCCTGCCCGATGCGCTTGATCATCTTCCGGAAGTTCCGCTCCTGGTTCTTCCAGTCCTTCTTGGCGGTCATGATCTTGTCGATGCGCTCGAACGCCTTGAGGTCGTCGGGATCCTCGTCGAGCGCCTGGTTGTAGATCTCGACCGCCTCGTCGGTGGAGTGGAGCTCGTAGTTGGCGATGTTGCCGGCCGCCACCAGGTAGCGGGCCTTGACCTTGCCGGACTCCAGCTCGGCCAGCTTGCTGAGGATCTCCATCGCCTTCTTCCACTGCTTGGTCTCTGAGAAGAGATCGAGCAGGTCGTGCAGGAGCTGGCGATCGTTCGGCTTGTAGTTGAGGGCCTCCAGGTGGGCGGCGATTGCCTTCTGCGGGTTCGCCAGCTTGTCCTTGTAGATCCCGGCGATCTCCTCGGAGATGGTGAACTTCTCGTCGGGCGTGGTGGCCGAGGCCCCCATGAGGGCCCGCTTCTGCTTGATGACCGCCTCGAAGTCGCCGGCGTCGGTGTAGAGGTCGATGAGCGCCTGCAGCGTGGCCCGGTGGCCGGGCTGGATCTCCAGCGCCTTCTCGAACATGTTCACCGCCTTGGTGCGCTCGC
>DASZVW010000215.1:0-4585 GCA_035546895.1 Polyangia bacterium | reverse complement strand
CGAGGCGTTCAGGCTGATGGTTCCACCGACGCTGATCAGAGTCACGCCCGTGGCCGTGAAGCCCGTGCCAGGGCCAGTCACCAGTAAGTTGCCGCTCGAGCAATAAACCCCGGCGTGCAGTGTCGGTGGGGTGGTGGTCGTGTCCCAAGGGGGCCCGGAGCCTGGAATGCTGTACGCGGTCGTCGTGCTGCCGTAGTCGCAGGTCGGCAAGGTGTAGGGGGTGAATGGATCGCTGAACGGTCCGCCGGTGCCGTAGGTGCCGCTCACCGTGTCCCAGGTGTTCTTGCTGCTCGGTGTCGGCCCACACTCGGACAAGGCGCTCCCATTGATGATGGGGCCGGGCGGGCCGGTGCCGAAGATGAGGGGCCCCATCGACTCCACGTTGCCGTTGACGGTCATCGCCCCCTGCCCATTGATCGTCACGCCGCCGCTGCCGCAGCCGCTGCCGAGCGCCAGGATCGGCGGCGGGCTGGGGTTCTGCTTGCCGATGGCCACCACGGTCACCGACTTCGAGGGGAACCCGAGCGCGGTGGCGAAGAACATCTTGTACGTCGCCGTGACCGTGACCTGCACCTGGCCCGAGGTCGGCGTCGCGGTGATGGTGTACGCGCCGCCGTACTTCGCCGCGATGTCGGCGACGTCGGCGGTGATGGTCGAGCTCGAGGCGCCGGCGACCAGGTCCTTCATCCCCACGAAGACCGCCGAATCGGCGACCGCGTAGATCATCCGCGAGCGGGTGTAGAGGAACCCGGCGTCGACGGCCAGCGCCGCCATGGCGAACATGACCGGCAGCAGGATGGCCGTGACGACGGCGATCGTTCCGCTGTCGGATCGACGGGGATCGCGGCGGTGCTTCATCTGGCCACCATGGTCGCCTGGGCCGACCAGCTGCGCGAGCTGAACGGCGACAGGTAGCTCGGGAGGATGGACTTGAACTGGTACTTGTTGGCGGCGCTGACGACGCCGATGGAGACCGTCACCGCGGTGCCGACCGAGACCGGAAGCGTGCTCGGCGTGATCTCGACCTGCGTCGAGGTGAGGCCCAACATCGGGGCGGCGTGGGTGACGGCCGTCTGCACGCTGCTCGTGCTGGCCGTGCTGAGGGTCGCCGCCCGAGCGCCGACGCTCACCGCGTAGGAGAGCATCATCTTGGCCACCACGAACCGCCCCCCCTCGATCGCGCCGGCCACCAGGAAAAAAAACAGCGGAAAGACCAGCGCGAACTCGACGGCCGTCGTTCCGCACTGTCGCCCGCGCGTGTCTCGCGCGCAGCCGCTGAGAACCTGCACCTCCGTATTGTATCCCAGGCGCTCCGTGCGCGGATCGGAAAGTCCGCGCCGGCGCGTCGCCACGGTGCCGCTCCTCACATCCTGACGTCTTCTCCGACGTCGTTCTGACGTCTTCCCCACATCGTGAGGTGATGTCTCACCTCCGCTCGTCCTTCGCTCGTCCTCGTTCCGGTGTCCGTCGCCGGCCGGGCCAAGCTTTTTGCGGCTTCTGCCGTTATCATGGACGTCATTCCGGCCTCTGTTTCGACCGCTCCGGCCGCCGCGATAGCGGGCGTCGTGTCCGCGGACGCTCCGGTGGCGCAGTCTGTCGCCGCGGCGCGGTTCAACCGCTTCATCCTCGGGCCGGTCGCCGACGCCGTCTTCTTCGGGCCCGGGGCGACGCTGCTCGTCGGTGGCCTGCTGGTGCTGCTGCCGCACCTCGGCGCCGCCGCGGTCGGCGTGGCCGAGAACTTGACCATCGCGCTGTCGCTGCTGCTGGTGGGGCCGCACTACGCGGCGACGTACCGGCGGGCGTACACCTCGCGCGACGTGATCCGCGACCACCCCTGGGTGACGCTGGCGGCGCCGCCGATCCTGGTCGCGGCCGCGCTGGCGGCGGTGCGCCACCCGACCTCCGTCGGGCTCGCCTACTTCGGGCTCTACGTCGGCTGGTCGGGGTTTCACTACTCGCGGCAGTCGCTGGGGATCGCGATGCTGTATCCGCTCCGGCAGGGGGCGCGGCTCGACGCGCGCGAGAAGCGGTTGCTCGCGCTGCCGCTCTACACCTCGTGGATCCTCTCCCTGCTCGGCCTGTTCCGGCTCTCGGGGACGGCGCGGAACCCCGCGTACGAGCTGGTCCGCCGCGCCTACGCGGGGGCGCCGCTGCCGGACTGGGCGATGCTCGCCGGGCTCGGGGCGCTGGCGGTGAGCGCGCTCGGGGTGGTCGCGGTGGCGCGCGCGCGGCGGGCGCGGGGCGTGCCGCTCCCCTGGCCGACCTACGCGGTGCTGTCGGCGCAGATCGCCTGGTTCACGATCGCGCTCTATCACCCGCTCTTCAACCTGACGCTGGTCCCGATGTTCCACGGCCTGCAGTACCTGGCGCTCACCAGCTGGCACGCCGCGCGCGAGCCCGGCGCCGGCAGCCCCTGGCGCTTCGTCCGCTACGCGCTGGTGGTGCTGGGGCTCGGCTTCGTCATCCGGCCGCTGCTGTTCGAGGCCTTCGGCAGCCCGGACGCGGCGCGCGCGCTGATCGTGACCGCGGCGGTGGCCAGCTTCGTCAACCTGCACCACTTCCTGCTCGACGGGCGCATCTGGCGCCTGCGCGAACGTCGCGTCGCCCAGACGATGGCCGCGTGACGCGCGGGCTGACCTTCCCGCAGCTCACCGCGGGCCTGCTGTTCGGCGCGCTGGCCGTCTGCGCCTGCCTGATGCCGGCGCACGCCGACACCTACTGGCAGCTCCGGGCCGGCCAGGAGATCTGGCGGACGCACCGGGTGCCGCTGGTCGACAGCTACTCCTTCACCGCCGCCGGCCGCCCCTGGCCCGATCACGAGTGGCTCTGGCAGGCGCTCTCCTACGCGCTCTACCGGCTGGGCGGCATGCGCCTCTACCTCCTCGGCGGGGCGGCGCTGGTCGTGGGGGCGATGGCGGTCGTCTACCGGTCGATGGTCGGCCCGACGGCGACGCGGTTCTGGCTCCTGCTGCTCGGCTTCCCGCTCACCTCCGCGCTCTGGGTGCTGCGGCCGCAGATCGTCACCCTCTTCATGCTGGTGCTGCTGGTCCGGCTGCTCATCGCGGAGCGGTACGCGGTGCTGCCGCTGGTCTTTCTTCTGTGGGCGAACGCGCACGGCGGCGTGGCGGCGGGCGGCCTCCTGCTGGCGATCGTCACCGGGCTGGCGGTGGCGCGCGCCCGGCGCGGCGGGCCGGCCGACGTGCGGCGCGCCGTGCGCCTCGGGGTGGTGACGCCGCTCTGCGCGCTGGCCACCGCGCTGACGCCGCTGGGGTTCGGCGTCTGGCGCTTCGTGGGCGGCTCGCTCTCCGCCTCGCGCGGCAACGGGATCACCGAGTGGCAGCCGACGCTGCCGTTCGGGCCGTTCGAGATCGGCTTCTGGATCCTGGCGCTGGCCTTCGTCGGCCTGCTGGTGGCGCGGCGCGCGCGCCTCCGCGCGCCCGACTGGGCGTGGGGCGACCGGGTGGCGCTGGCCGCGGCGCTGGTGACGCTGCCGCTCGGGATCCTCATGGTCCGCAACACCGCGATGTTCCTCCTGACCGCCGTCCCGGCCGCCAGCCGCCTCCTGGGGCCGGCGTTCCGCTTCCGCGCGGCGCCGGCCGACGCGGCCGACCACCCGCGGGTGAACCTGGCGCTGCTGGTCGGGATCTCGGCCGTCGAGGCGCTCGGCGTCTGGTGGATCTGGCGGGCGCCGCCGGCGCGCCTCGGCTGGCGGCCGATGAGCCCGGCCGCCGTCGCCGCCGTCCGCGCCTGTCCGGGGCCGCTCTACAACCGGTTCTACGACGGCGGGTTCCTGATCTGGTTCGTCCCCGAGCGGCCGGTCTTCCTCGACAACCGCCAGGATCCTTATCCTCCCGCCTTCATCCGGGAGACGACCGCCGTCGACGGCGGCGCCCCCTACCGGCCGCTGTTCGCCCGCTACGGGATCCGCTGCGCGTTCGTCCCCGCCGAGTCGAAGATGATCGCGCGCCTCGGCGCCGACGGCTGGCGGACCCGGTTCCGCGACCAGAGGTGGGCGGTGCTGGCCGCCCCGGGGGGCCGGTGATGGACCAGCCGGCGCCGGCGCGCGGGGCGTCGTTCGACCAGCTGGCGATCGGCCTGCTGTTCGTCGCCGTCGCGGTGCTGGCGCTGCTGACGCCGGCGCAGGGGGACACCTTCTGGCACCTGCGCGCGGGCGCGGACATCTGGCGCACCGGCCGGATCCCGCGCGTCGATCTCTACTCGCACACCGCGTACGGCGCCCCCTGGCCCGATCACGAGTGGCTGTCGCAGCTCCTGATGTACGGGGCCTACGCCGCGGGCGGGATGCCGGGGCTGGAGGTGGGCGCCGCGCTGCTCGTCCTGGGCGCCGGCGCCGTCGTCTACCGGCTGATGGTGGGGCCGCGGACGACGCGCTTCGCGCTCCTGATCGTGGGGCTGTCGATCGCGGCCAGCGCCTGGTCGCTGCGGCCGCAGCTCCTGACGCTGTTCCTGCTGCCGGTGCTGGTCTGGCTGCTGGCGCGCGAGCGCTGGCTGGTGATCCCGCCGTTTTTTCTCCTCTGGGCCAACGCGCACGGCGGGGTGGCGCTGGGGGGCGTGGTGCTGGGGG
>DASZVW010000214.1:0-3660 GCA_035546895.1 Polyangia bacterium | reverse complement strand
GCGCAGGCGGCGAGCCAGGCGGCGCCGGCCGCGCACAGAACCGACCTCACGACCGTGATGCTAATCAGGCGCCGCCCGAGGGCCATGCGTGCGATTCCCGATTGCGGCGTCGGCGCGCCGCGCGCCCACATCCAGGGACCGGCGAGGCGGCGCTACTCCGCGGCGATCGCCACGGCCGGCGGCTTCGGCGCCGCCCCCGGCCCGCCCGCCTTCCCCATCACCGCCCGGTAGATCGGGTACATGAGCGCCACCACCAGCGTCATCACCGTCACCACCACGTAGCCGAGCACGTCGTAGTGCTGGAGCCGGCCGTCGTCGGCCTGCACCACGATCAGCCCCGCCACCGACGAGGCCAGGCCGCCCGAGAACTGCTGCATCGACGAGTTGATCGACATGAAGGCGCCGCGGTCCGGCAGGTCGGGCACCGCCGAGATGATGGCGCTGGCCGAGATCATCCGGCAGGTGATGGCCAGGAACAGCACCGCGTTGATGACCAGCACCGTCGGCAGCGGCGTCAGCCCCAGGTTGCAGTAGAGCCCCACGATCGCCGCCCCCGCCACCGAGCCGATGACGAACACCTTGTACTTGCCGATGGCGTCGGCCAGCTTGCCCAGCAGCGGCCCGGCGACCAGCGTCACCGCGCCGGTGCTCATGTAGATGATCGGCAGCTTCTGCAGCGAGATGCCCAGGTTGTTGACCGTGAAGGTGCTGCCGAACGGCATCAGCATGAAGCCGCCCGTCGCCAGCAGCATGGTGGCCAGGAAGGTGCGCAGGTAGCGCCGCTCGCTCACCGTCGCCACCAGGTGCCGCACCGGATCGCGCGCCGACGGGACCTTGAGGTGCTCGACGATCGGCTGCAGCCGCGCGGCGATCACCAGCCCCACCGGCGCCCCCACCACCAGGATCATCAGGAAGGGGGCGTGCCATCCCCAGTGGTTGGAGAGGTAGACCCCCAGCGGCAGCCCCATCACCTGGCTGGCGGCGAAGGCGGTCTGGATGGTCCCCATCACCCGGCCGCGGACCTCGAGCGGGAACAGGTCGGCGATGATGGCCATCACGATCGAGCCGATGACCCCGCCGAAGACGCCGGTCACGATCCGCGCGCCGAGCAGGAAGGCGTAGCTGGTCGCCACCCCGCACAGCCCCGTCCCCAGCAGGAACCCCGTGTAGAAGAAGAGCAGCAGCCGCTTGCGGTCGAACTTGTCGGCGAAGCCGGCGGCCAGCAGCCCCGAGGCGCCGGCGCTGAACGCGTAGGCCGAAACCACCAGCCCGAACTGCCGGGTGGTGATGTGCAGGTCCCGCAGGAGGAAGGCCCCCAGCGGGCTGATGATCATGAAGTCGAGGATGATCGTGAACTGCAGGAAGGCGAGGACGACGACCACGAACTTCTGGTAACGGGTGAAGACGGGCATCGAGGGCCGTCAACAGTAGGGGGCGCGGCGCCTTCGCGCCAGCAACATCGTGGTGGCGGCCCCCGCCGTCAGCGACGGGCCGCGCGACGCAGCTCGGCGCGCGCCAGCGTCCAGGCGCGCCGCAGGATCCAGGAGACCGAGCGCTCCAGGCGGGCCGCCTCGCTCCCCACCTCGCGCGACATCCAGGCCGGCAGCGACAGGTTCAGCTTCTGCCCGGCCGGCTTCCCGACCTGCTCGATGTCCATGGGGGCGGGCACCGCCACGCACCATAAAGGGCGGCGGGGCCCGGAAACCTTCTCTGCCCGCCGCGCGCTTCGCGCCCGGGTGGATCGGCTAACATCGCGGACCATGGGCAGGCCCGGCGCGCGCTCCAAGCTCGGCTCGATGACCGGCCGCGACCTGGCGCTCATCGCCGCGCCGATCCTGGTGCTGCTGGGGCTGGGGGGCTGGGTGGCGCGCAAGTCGATCGGCCTGGCGCCCCCCAACCGGATCCGGATCGTCAGCGGCCCGCCGGGGAGCAAGTACCGCGAGTTCGCCGAGCGCTACCAGGCGATCATCGCGCGCTACGGCGTCAAGGTGGAGATCGTCCCCTCGGCCGGCGCCATCGACAACCTGCGCCAGCTGGCCGACCGGTCGAAGAAGGTCGACGTGGGGTTCGTGCAGGGGGGCCTGCGGAACGGGACCAACGCCTCCGGGCTGGTCTCGCTGGGGAGCCTGTACGAGCAGCCGCTCATGATCTACTTCCGGGGGAGCGAGCCCGCCGATCGGCTGTCGGCGCTGCGCGGGAAGCGGCTGGCGATCGGCCCGGAGGGGACGGCCGCCCGCGCGCTGGCGCTGGAGCTGCTGGCCGCCAGCGACATGGCCGGCCCGCCGACCGAGCTGGTCGACCTGGCGGGCAACGAGGCCGCCCAGGCCCTCGTCGACGGCAAGATCGACGCCGTCTTCCTGATGGGCGACTCGGCCACCCGCGATCTGATGCACCGGATGCGGGAGACGCCCCACGTCCAGCTCCTCGGCTTCCGGCAGGCCGACGCCTACGTGCGCCGGTTCCAGTTCCTCTCCAAGCTGACGCTCCCCGAGGGGGCGCTGGATCTGGCCCGCGACTACCCGCCGCAAGCGGTCCAGCTCATCGGCACCACCGTGGAGCTGGTGGCCCGCGACACCCTCCACCCCGCGCTCTCGGACCTGCTCATCAGCGCCGCGCGCGAGGTCCACGGCGGCGCCGGGCTGTTCCGGAACGCCGGCGAGTACCCCGCCCCGCTGGCGCGCGACTTCCCCCTCAGCAAGGACGCCGAGCGCTACTACAAGTCGGGCGAGCAGTTCCTCTACAAGCGCCTCCCCTTCTGGCTGGCCAGCGTGCTCGATCGGCTGCTGGTGCTGCTGGTGCCGCTCATCGTGGCCATCATCCCGGTGAGCCGGCTGATCCCGGCCATCTACCGCTGGCGCATCCGCTCGCGCATCTACCGCTGGTACGGCGCGCTGATGGGGATCGAGCGCGATCTGCAGGTCGACCGCCAGGCCGCCGGGCGCGCCGACCTCCTGCGCCGGCTGGACGAGATCACCGCGGCGGTGAACGAGCTGACCACGCCGGCCTCCTTCGCCGACCAGGTCTACGTGCTGCGCGACCACGTGGCCGCCGTGCGCCGCCGGATCCACGAGGCGCGCTCCGTCCCCGTGGCCGTCTCGTCGTGAGCGGCCGCGCGGGCGTCGGCGGTCCGACGGCGCGCCCGCGACGGCCCGCCGGCGGATCGACCACCGGTCGCGCAAGCACCTGACTTTCCAGGGGTAACCGGGTGGCCCGGCGCTTGCTTTTTCAGGGGGCATGGGAACCAAGACGCTGAAGATGGTCGGGCTCGGGATGGTCCTCTGCGCCGCGCTGGCGGGCGCCGGCTGCGCCTCGGTGGCGCTGCCCCAGGACCAGGTCCACCACTACCAGGAGAGCGTCGCCCTCGCCGAGAAGCTGGGCGCCCTCAAGCTGCAGGCGAGCCAGACCGGCCGCGGCGGCCTCGGCCTCGGGCGCCCCAAGGCCCACCTCCTCCTGGCCGCCGACCAGATGGTGGTCGCCCAGCAGATGGCCGACCACGGCGACAGCCGGGCCCCCATCCTGCTGGCCCGCGCCCAGTCGGACGTCGACCTGGCCATCGAGCTGACCCGCGAGGCCACCGTCCGCGCCCAGCTCGTCTCCGCCCAGGCCCAGGCGGTCCCGACCGGCGCCCCCGCTGCCCTCACCGTCTCGAGCCAGCCGTGA
>DASZVW010000213.1:0-4435 GCA_035546895.1 Polyangia bacterium | reverse complement strand
TCTACGTCACCACCGAGGCGGCCAAGCGCGGCTTCCGGCCGAGCGATCCGGCCTGGTCCAACCTGGGCCAGGGGCAGCCCGAGACCGGGCCGCTCCCCGGCGCCCCGGCGCGCGTCGCCCGCGTGAGCATCGAGGTCGACGACCAGGAGTACGCGCCCATCCCCGGCATCTGGGAGCTGCGCGAGGCGATCGCCGGCCTCTACAACCGGCTCTACCGGCGGGGGATGCCCTCGCAGTACAGCGCCGAGAACGTGAGCGTCTCCGGCGGTGGGCGCGCCGCCCTCACCCGCGCGGCCGCCAGCCTGGGGCACGTCAACCTGGGGCACTTCCTGCCCGACTACACGGCCTACGAGGAGCTGCTCGACATCTTCAAGGCCTTCACCGCCATCCCCATCCTGCTCGAGGGAGAGCGCGGCTACGCCTTCACCATCGACGACCTCCAGCGCGAGGTGCACGGGCGCGGCCTCTCGGCGCTGCTGCTCTCGAACCCCTGCAACCCGACCGGCAAGCTGGTGCAGGGGGACGAGCTCGCGCGGTGGGTGGCGCTGGCGCGCGAGCTCGACTGCGCGCTGCTGCTCGACGAGTTCTACTCCCACTACGTCTGGACCGCGCCCGCCGGCCGCCTGCCCGTCGCGCAGACGGAGCTCGGCTCTGCCGAGCGGAGTCTTTCGCGGGAGGGCGCGGGGACCCTCTCAGGGTCCCCGATTCCAATGGAGAGCGCCGCCCGCTACGTCGAGGACGTCGACCGCGATCCGGTGATCCTGTTCGACGGCCTGACCAAGAACTGGCGCTACCCCGGCTGGCGCACCACCTGGACCATCGGGCCGCGCCGGGTCATCGACGCCGTGGCCAGCGCGGGGTCGTTCCTCGACGGCGGCGGCTCGAAGCCGCTGCAGCGCGCGGCCATCCCGCTGCTCGAGGACGCGCACGTGATCGCCGAGACCGAGGCGATCCACGCCGCCTTCGGCGCCAAGCGCGAGCGGATGCTGGCCGGCCTGCGAAAGCTGGGGATCGCGACCGACCGTCCCCCTGACGGGACCTTCTACGTCTGGGGCCGCGTCGACGGGCTGCCGCCGCCGCTCGACGACGGGATGGGCTTCTTCCGCGCCGCGCTCGACCACCAGGTGATCGTCGTCCCCGGCGAGTTCTTCGACGTCAACCCCGGCAAGCGCCGCCACCAGCGCGACTCCCGCTTCAAGCGCCACGTCCGCTTCTCCTTCGGTCCCGCCCAGGAGAGCCTCGACGCCGCGCTCGCGCGCCTGGGAGCGATGATCGCCGCCGCCGGCCGCGCCTGAGCGGCGCCGGCGCCGCGCACGGCCCGTCAGGCGCGCAGGACCGCGTAACCGTCCGGGCGACGCCACAGCCGCGCGTCGGCCGTCACCAGCGTGAGCTCGTGGACGCGCGCCGTCGCGGCGATGAAGCGATCGGCCGGATCCGCGTGGGCGGTCCGCAGGCGGCGGCTCTGGATCGCCACCTCCTGATCGACCGGCGCCTGGCGCACCAGCGCGCGCTGGAGCTGCGCCCTGACCCAGGCCTCGGGCTCGGGCTCGAGCCGCAACCGGCCGCGCTCGCCAAGCAGCAACGTCTCCCAGACCGAGATGGGCGACAACCACCTCTCGTTTTCGGAGGAGGCGAGCAGGCGCGCGGTCTCCGGCCGGAGTCGGCCGGGATCGAGCAAGCCCCAGAGCCAGACGTGCGTGTCGAGCAGCAGCTTCATTCGCCGAGCGCCTCCCAGTCGGCGTCCGCGATCGGCGAGACGATGTCGCCGACGATCTCGCCGGTCCCCGCCGCGGAGCCGAGCCAGTCCTCGCCGCGCACGGGTGAGGGGGGCGTCACCTCCGCGATGGGCTGCCCCCGCCGGGTGATGAGGATGGGCGTCCCGGTCCGTCGCACCTTTTCCAGCATGGAGAGACATCGGGCCTTGAAGACGGAAATTGCGACCTTTTGCATCCTCGCCCGAAGATTTTCTTACCATGGTCAACGACCATGGTCAACTCGTCCCTGCCTCCCCCCCGTCGGCCCGGCCGTTTCGCCAAATTGTCGATCGTCCCCCCGGGGCCGTCGTGTACGCTCGAGCTGCCGAACTTTCCGAGGAGGCTATCGATGCTCAATCCGATCCGGTCGTCGTCGTTGTTGGTCGTCGCGTTCGTCGGGTTCTCGCTGGCGGGCTGTGGGGAGGGCGCCGCCGATCCCGTCACCGAGACGAGCAGCGCGCTCACCTCCACCCAGTCGTACCTGGTCGCCTTCAGCGGCGGCGCCATCCCGCGCGACGCGGACGCTCTCGTCGCCGCCGCGGGCGGGAGCATCGCCGCGCGCTACACGAACCTGGGGGCCGTGCTGGCGCGCTCGGCCGGCGCCTCGTTCGCCGCCGCGCTGCGGGCGAGCGCCGGTGTCGACGCCGTGGGCGCCGTCTCCGCCGTCCACAGCCAGCTCGGGCCCGTCGCCGCCGCCGGCGAGCCGCACCATCCGGCGAAGCCGCCGACATCGCAGGGGGACCCGCTGTCGTTCCGGCAGTGGGACATGGATCAGATCCACGCGCCCGCGGCGCACGCCATCCCCAACGGCAACCGGTCGGTGCTGGTCGGGATGTTCGACTCGGGTGTCGACGTCACCCACCCGGACCTGGCCGGTCAGGTCGACGCCGCCGCCAGCGTCTCCTGCGTGGGCGGCGTCCCCAACCCCGACCCCGGCGTCTGGTCGAACGACGTCATCGGCCACGGGACGTTCACCTCGGGGACCATCGTGGCCCCCCGCAACGGCGTCGGCACGGTGGGCGTGGCGCCCGGCGCCAAGATCGGCATGGTCAAGGTGGCGGTCGACGACCTCACCGACCCCAACTTCGGCCTGGTCTTCGCGGACGCCGTCGTCTGCGGGCTCGACTGGGCGATCGGCCACGACTACGACCTCATCAACGCCAGCCTCACCATCGACCCCTTCACCGCCCCGTTCGACGACGTCTTCTGCAGCGACGAGCCCGATCGCGCGGCCGTGGTCCAGATCGTCCGCGCCGCGATCCTCAAAGCGGCCGCCAAGAAGATCACCGTCGTGGCGGCGACGGGGAACTTCTTCCTCGACCTCGCCAACCTCCCGGGCTCGGGCAACGGCGTCAACTGCAAGGTGCTGCCGGTCTCGCTCCCCAAGGTCATCGGCGTGAGCGCGGTCGGCGTCACCCGGCAGCTGGCCTTCTATTCCGACTACGGGCTCGGCGCGGTCGACCTGACCGGGCCCGGCGGCGACAGCCTGATCCCCGATCCGCTGGTCACCGACACCGCGGCCTCGGGCCAGGTGCTGGGGCCGATGCCCGCCACGAGCCTCTTCTATCAGGGCGCGGCCAGCTACGACGGCCAGGTCCAGGACTGCTCCACGGGGACCTGCGCCAGCTACGCCTACATCCAGGGGACCTCGGCGGCGGCGCCCCACGTGGCCGGCGTGGCCGCGCTGGTGGAGAGCCGGTTCGGCCGGCTGTCGCCCGATCTCCTGCTGGCGAAGCTGAGCCTGGCCGCGCACCCGATCGCGTGCCCGCCGAGCCCCTACGACCCGGGCGACACCGGGCAGCCCGCCACCTGCCGGGGCCCGGCGTTCTACAACAGCTTCTACGGCGCCGGGGAGATCGACGCGCTCGCCGCCCTGAAGTAGCGCCCGCCCTCAGTCGCCGCCGACGATGGGCTCGAAGGCCCAGAGGCCGGCGGTGACGAACAGGACGTCGAGGGCGAACAGGAACTGAGTCCAGAAGCGGGCGCCGTCGAAGTCGGGCGCCACGGGGTCGATGAGCTGCGTGGTGCCGCGGGCGCCGGCGATGACGATGGGGACGATGATCGGGTAGAGCAGCGTGGCCAGGAGCGCGTCGCGCCCGCGCGCGCGCAGGAGCGCCGCCGAGAAGATGCAGCCGGCGGCGGCGAAGCCGACGGTGCCGAGCGCCATCAGCAGCGCCACCCGGCCGACCACCGGGCCGAGCGAGGCCGAGAAGAGGACGCCCGAGAGCGCGGTCAGGACCGTCTCGGTGATCGCCATCAGCGCCACGGTGGCGCCGAGCTTGCCGAGGTAGATGGCCGGGCGCGGCGCCGGCGTCAGCAGGAGCGAGCGGATCGCCTCGCCGTCGCGCTCGCGGTCGAAGGCGCGGCCGAGGCCGACCGTCCCCGACACCACCAGCGCCACCCAGATGATGCCGGCCACCACCGGCGCCGGCGGGCGCGTCCCCTCGATGACGAAGGCGAAGCTGAAGATCAGCACCACCACCACCGCCAGGAAGGTCATGGTCAGCAGCACCTCGCGGCTGCGCCACTCGATCGCCAGGTCCTTGGCCGCGATCCGCAGCGCCTGCCGCCAGAACCCCGGCGGCCGCGCGCCCGCGCCCTCAGCCACGGGGGGCCGCCTCGCGGGCGGGCGCGCGCGTCTTGGTCTCGTAGGCGGCGCGCACCGCCTCGGCGCCGAACCC
>DASZVW010000212.1:0-2421 GCA_035546895.1 Polyangia bacterium | reverse complement strand
ATCAACATCACCTCCATCACCGGCGAGGGGGGCTCGGCCGGGCAGGCGCCCTACGTGGCGGCCAAGGCCGGGATCATCGGCCTTACCAAGACGCTGGCCAAGGAGTACGCCTCGCGCGGTATCACCTGCAACGCCGTGTCGCCCGGCTACATCGATACCGACATGACCGCCACCGAGCTGCCGCCCGCGCGCCGGGAGGAGCTGCTGAAGACCATCCCGCTCGGCCGGGTGGGGACGCCGGACGACGTCGCCGCCGCGGTGGCCTACCTGGCCGGCCCGGGCGGCGCCTACGTGACCGGGCAAGTCTTACGGGTCAACGGCGGACTTTTAATGTAAGGTACGCGGCTCCCTGAAACCGAACCACGTCACAAGAGGACAAGAGACAACATGGCAGACGACATCGCAGAGCGGGTTAAGAAGATCATCATCGAGCAGCTCGAGGTCGCACCCGACAAGGTGAAGCCCGAGGCCTCGTTCTCCGAGGACCTCAAGGCCGACTCGCTGGCGGTGGTCGAGCTGGTGCTGGCGCTCGAGGAGCAGTTCAAGCTGGAGATCCCGGACGAGGACACCGAGAAGATCAAGACCGTCGGGGACGCCATCAACTACATCAAGTCGCACGCCAAGTAGGCAGCGCGCGGCCGCCGCCGCGCCGCGTACGACAGAGACGCTGAGAGGACGCGAAGAAAAATGGCACGCAGGGTCGTCGTCACCGGAATCGGGCTCGTCACGCCGATCGCCATCGGAACCGAAGAGACGTGGCAGGGGCTCCTGGCCGGCAAGTCCGGCATCGGCCCCATCACCCACTTCGATCACACGGCGTTCGCCACCCACTTCGCGGGCGAGGTGAAGGACTTCGACGCCAGCCGCTGGATGACGGCGCGCGAGGCGAAGACGGTCGACCCCTTCGTCCGCTACGCGGTGGCTGCCGGGTCGCTGGCCGTCGCCGACTCCGGCCTCGAGATCAAGGGTGAGCTCGCCGAGCGCGTCGGCTGCTTCGTGGGCGCGGGCCTCGGCGGCGTCACCACCATCGAGGCGACCTGCAAGACGCTGACGGAGAAGGGGCCGCGCCACGGCTTCTCGCCCTTCTTCGTGCCGATGATCATCGTCAACCTGGCCTCGGGGAACCTCTCGATCCGCTTCGGGGCCAAGGGGCCGAACCTCTCGCAGGTCTCGGCCTGCTCGACCGGCGCGCACGCCATCGGCGACGCCTCGCGGGTCATCGAGCGCGGCGACGCCGACGCCATGATCTGCGGCGGCACCGAGGCGACCGTCACCCCGCTCGGCGTGGGGGGCTTCAACGCCATGCGCGCGCTCTCCACCCGCAACGACGCGCCGCAGGCGGCCTCGCGGCCGTTCGACAAGGACCGCGACGGGTTCGTGATCGCCGAAGGGGCGGGGATCCTGGTGATCGAGGAGCTGGAGCACGCCAAGAAGCGCGGCGCCAGGATCTACGCCGAGATCACCGGCTATGCGGCCAACGCCGACGCCCACCACATCACCTCGCCGGCCCCGGAGGGGGAGGGGGCGCAGCGCTGCATGCGGCTCGCGCTCAAGGACGCCAAGCTGCAGCCGACCGACATCGGCTACATCAACGCGCACGGGACCTCGACGGAGATCAACGACGCCACCGAGACGCTGGCGATCAAGAAGGTGTTCGGCGATCACGCCCGCAAGCTGATGGTCAGCTCGACCAAGTCGATGACCGGCCACATGCTGGGCGCGGCGGGCGGCGTGGAGACCGCCATCTCGGCGCTCACGCTCGCGCGCGGCGCCATCCCGCCGACCATCAACTACACCACGCCCGATCCGGCCTGCGATCTCGACTACGTGCCGAACACCGCGCGCGAGGCGCGGGTCCAGCACGTGCTCACCAACAGCTTCGGGTTCGGCGGCACCAACGCCTGCCTGGTCCTGAGCCGCGCCGGCTGAACCGCCGGTCGAGCGAGGCGCGCGCTAGGCGCCGAGCTCGGACTCGGCGCGCGCCCAGTCCTCGTCGGCGTGGCCGTGCTCGCCGCCGCGCGCGAGGTACAGCTCGTACGCGCGCTTGGCGATCTCGTCGTGCGTCGGCGCCGGCTTGACCGCCGCGCTCGACGTGGTGGCCGCCTTGGCCGTCGTCCCCGCCCCCGCCTTGACGGCCTTGGGTGCTGAAGTCTTGTCCCCTTTGACTGTCTTCCGCCCGATGATCTTCATGAGACCGATCATATAAAGCGGCGATCGAGGCGGCGCAAAAAAACCGCCGCTTGACGAAAACGTTACGGAGACCTCCGCGCCAGCCCCTACTCGATCGGCGGATCGCGCCAGGTCTCTGACCCCGACCTGCCTTCGAGGATCTCGCTCTCTTCTTCCAGCTCGTCGGCGATGGCCACCACCAGCCCGGTCGCCAGGTCGCGCGGCCGCGACAGCGTCCCGGTCATGATCTCG
>DASZVW010000211.1:0-3059 GCA_035546895.1 Polyangia bacterium | reverse complement strand
GGGCGGGGCGACCGGCAGCGGCGGCGGGAACGGGGGCGCGTCGGGCAACGGCGGGTCGAGCGGCACCGGCGGCAAGTCGGGCGGCAGCGGCACGGGCGGCGGCGCCGGCTCGGGCGAGTCGTCGTCCAGCGGCTGTAGCTGCGCGACGGGCGGCGGCGCCGGCGGCTCCTGGCCGGGGCTGGCCGGCCTGCTGCTCGGTCTGGCGGCCATCCGCGGTCGCCGCCGCCGGCGGTAGCGTCGACGGCGCAGCGCCGATACGCCGGCCGGGCAACTAGGTTGGCGGGTCGGCCGGGCTGCGCCGCGCGCTCGACCGCGACGAAAGTTGACCGACAATCACGGGCCCCCGCGGACTATGGACCAGACCGTCGATCTCCGATCGACGCCCAGTCCCAGGAGGCTCGCCATGATCTGGTCGCCGAAGTCCGCTCCATTCCGTTCGCTCTCGCTGTCCGGCGCTATCGCGCTCGCCCTGGGGAGCGCCGCCTGCGCCCAGGTCCAGGCCTCCGACGCGCCCGCGGCCTCGCGGCCCGCCGCCGCCACGGCGCCGGTGACGGCGACCAGCGCGAGCTCCGGCAAGCTCGACGTCCTCTTCATGATCGACGATTCCAGCTCGATGATCGGGCAGCAGCAGAAGCTCGCCGCCCAGCTCCCTCTCTTCGTCAGCGAGCTGCAGAGCCTCCCGAACGGCCTCCCCGACCTTCACGTCGCGGTGGTCTCCTCGGACATGGGCGCGCCGGGCGACCTCGTGAACTTGGACGGGTGCTCTGCGGCCGGCGATCAAGGGGCGTTCCGGCAAGGCGGGCCGCCGCAGTCCGGATCGGGAGGCGGCTCCGGGACCGGGCCGGGCATGGACGCCGGCGCCGCGGGCGGCGTACCCGGCGCTGGCAGCGACGGCGGCCGGGCGGTCTGTCCGTCGGGCGGTCTGAACGCTGGGCAGACGTTCCTCTCCAACTCGGGCGGGGTCGCCAACTACGTGGGGGACCTCGGCGCCGCGCTCCAGTGCATGACGGCGCTCGGCGAACTGGGCTGTGGCTTCGAGCAGCCGCTCTCGTCGGTGGCGCGCGCCCTCGGGGCCGACGGCTCTCCGCTGCCCGCCCAGAACGCCGGCTTTCTGCGTCCCGACGCCGAGCTGGCGATCATCTTCCTCACCAACGAAGACGACTGCTCGGCCCCCGAGAACACCAAGCTCTACTCACTCGCCTCGGGAGGCTCGAACGAGCAGAACATCTCGAACGCGCTGGGGCCGATCGGAAACTACCGGTGCAACTCGTTCGGGCACCTGTGCGTCGATCCGGCCGCCGGCGGGCCGACCTGCTCGATCGAGCCGCCGATTCACCCGCCGGCCGACGCGCAGGGGACCGCCGCCGCGCCCACGCTGGACCTGACCGATTGCGTGTCGGCGGAGGGGGTCGGCCTGCTGAGCTCGGTCAGTAGCTTCGTCGCCGACATCCGGTCGCTCAAGACCGACCCCGACAACCAGATCGTCGTCGGCGCCATCGCGGCGCCGACCGCGCCTTACACCGTGGCCTGGCTCCCTTCCGAGAACGGCGAGGAGGTCAAGCCCGGCGAGCTCTGGCCGCAGGTCGAGCACTCCTGCGGCGCGGCCGGCGGCGACGGCGTCAACCCGGCCGCCACCGACATTGCGACCGATGGGAGCTTCGGCGACCCGGCCGTCCGCCTCACGCAGTTCGTGAACGCGTTCGGCGCCAACGGCGTCACGACGTCGGTGTGCGATCCGAGCTACGCCACCGCGGTCCAGAACATCGTGGCCAAGATCGGCGCCCACCTGTTCGGCGGCACGGGCACCTCCGGCGCGGGCGGCGGCGGCGCGGGCGCCACGCTCCCCGTCTGCACGGACGGGCTCAACACGGGCACCGGTGGGGCGCCGAACCCGCCGCTCGAGGGGCTTCGCGCCGGCGGGTGCGCCGTCGGCGGGGGCCATCCTCACGGCGGCCTCGCGCTCGGCCTGCTGGCGCTCGCGCTGGTGGTGGCGCGCCGGCGGCCGGGGGCCCGCGCGAAGGGCTGATCGGCAACCGATCGGTCGCGGACTATCATGGAACGAGGCCGTCGAGGCGTCCTCGCCTCGCGGTCTCCCGAGACCGCCATGTCGGATCCGTCCAGGTTCGCGCCGAGCATGCGGGGGACCTTCGCGTGCGCCGCGCTGATGCTGGGCCTGGCGGCCGGCGCGTGCGCCGGGCCCGGGGACGGCGCGCCGGCAGAGACCAGGAGCGCCGTCGCCACCGGCACGGGCGCCAGCCGCAACCTCGACGTGTTGTTCGTCGTCGACGACGCGCCCGGGATGGAGCCGATGCAGCAGGCGCTATACGACCAGATCCCGACCTTCATGGAGATGCTCAGCAACCCGGTGTCGGGGCTGGGCAACCTGCACATCGGGGTGATCTCCGCCGACGTGGGGGCGCCCGGCGACGCCAGCGCGTCGCTCGGGTGCACGACGACAGGCGACACGGGGAAGCTCCAGAGCGTGCCGCGGGGCGGCTGCACCGACAGCACGATCACGCCGGGCGATTCGTTCATCTCATTCGTGGCCGGGGTGCCCAACTTCGAGCAGGACAGCATGGCCGAGGTCTCGATCTCGAACGTCCTGCGCTGCATCCTTCCGCTCGGGGGCGGCGGCTGCATGTTCCAGCAGCCGCTCGCCGCAATCGCGCGCGCGCTGGGCGCCGACGGCGCGCCGCCGCCCGCCGTCAACACCGGCTTCCTCCGCCCCGACGCCGCGCTGGTGATCTTCATCCTCAGCAACCAGGACGACTGCTCGGCGCCGGCCAGCAGCGCGCTGTTCTCACTCGGCGGTAAAGCGGACGACCTCGCCAACCCGCTGGGACCGCTGGCGCACTATCGCTGCAACGCCTTCGGTCACCTGTGCGTCGATCCGTCCGGAGATCCGACGGCGCATATCTCGCCGCCGCTGACCCCGCCGGCAGACGCCCAGGGGACCGCCGCGGCGCCGACGCTCGACCTCGTCCAGTGCGCCTCGAACGAGAGCGGCGCGTACTTGACGCCGGTCAGTTCACTCTTGAGCGAGATCCGGTCGCTCAAGG
>DASZVW010000210.1:0-8733 GCA_035546895.1 Polyangia bacterium | reverse complement strand
CGGCGAAGGTGGCGATGGTGATCGGCCCGACCACCCGCTCGCCGTCGCCGAAGCGGCCGAGCGGTCCGTCCCAGACGGCCGCCAGCGCCGCCGCCCACTGGTCGCAGAGCGCGCGCGTGGGCGCCAGGCAGAGGGCGGGGGTCCGGGTGGCGGCGATGGCCGCCAGCGCCAGCCGGGTCTTGCCGCTCCCGGTCGGCAGGACCACCACCCCGCGCCGGCCCGCCTGTCGCCAGGCGCCCAGCGCCGCCTCCTGGTAGGGGCGGAGCGCGAGCGGGCGAAATTCGGCCGGCGGCTCGAGCACCGGCCGCGGCATGTCCGCGATCTGGACGCCCCGTCGGCGCAGCTCGGAGGCCAGCGGGTAGCAGAGCCGCGCCGGCGCCCGGTGGGCGCCCACGCGCGCGTCCCACAAGATCCCCGCGATCTGCGTGAGATCGAGCTCCGGCGGCGCGTCGGTGAGGAGCAGCGTCCCGCGATCGAAGGTGAGGCGCACGCGCCTTCGAAATGCGAGCGGCGGGCCAAAGGCGACAAGCGCCGCCGATTCGCGCTAGAACCGCCCTTCGCCCATGGCCGATCTCCCCAAGAGCTACGACCCCGCCGAAATCGAGCCCCGCTGGTACGCCGAGTGGACCGCGCGCGGCTACTTCCACGCCGACGCCGCCGCCCCCAAGGCGCCGTTCGCCATCGTCATCCCGCCGCCCAACGTGACCGGGTCGCTGCACATGGGGCACGCGCTCTACACCATCGAGGACATCTTCACCCGCTGGCGGCGGATGGCGGCCTACAACGCCATGTGGCTCCCCGGGACCGACCACGCCGGCATCGCGACGCAGATGGTGGTGGAGCGCGAGCTCAAGGCGGCCGAGGGGAAGAGCCGCCACGACATCGGGCGCGAGGCGTTCATCGCCCGGGTCTGGGACTGGCGCCGCCGCACCGGCGACCGCATCTTCGCGCAGCTCAAGCGGCTCGGCTTCTCGCTGGACTGGGAGCGGGCCATCTTCACCATGGACCCGCCGTACTCGGCGGCGGTCATGGAGGCCTTCGTCCGCCTCTACGAGGAGGGGCTCATCTACCGGGCCCGCCGCCTCATCAACTGGTGCCCGCACGACCGGACGGCGCTCTCGGACCTGGAGGTCGACTACGACGAGGGGACGCAGGGGGAGCTGTACGAGTTCGCCTATCCGCTCGCCGACGGCTCGGGCGAGGTGGTGGTGGCGACCACCCGGCCGGAGACGATGCTGGGCGACACCGCGGTGGCCGTCCACCCGGACGACCCGCGGCACAAGACGAAGATCGGCAAGCTGGTGCGCCACCCGTTCGTCGATCGCCAGTTCCCGATCATCGCCGACGCGGTGCTGGTCGACCCCAAGTTCGGCACCGGCGCGGTGAAGGTGACGCCGGCGCACGATCCGAACGACTTCGAGACCGGCCTGCGGCACGACCTGCCGATGATCTCCATCTTCGACGACAAGGGGATGGTCACCGCCGAGGGGGGGCCGTTCGCGGGGCTCGATCGCTTCGCGGCCCGCAAGGCGGTCAAGGCGCGCCTCGAGGAGCTGGGGCTCGCGCGGGGGTCGAAGCCGCACGTGCACGCGGTCGGCCACTGCCAGCGCTGCGAGACGGTCGTGGAGCCGATGCTCTCCACCCAGTGGTTCGTCAAGATGGAGCCGCTGGCCAAGCCGGCAATCGAGGCGGTGGAGCAGGGGAAGACCAAGTTCGTCCCCGAGAGCTGGTCGAAGACCTTCTTCCACTGGATGCACAACATCCGCGACTGGTGCATCTCGCGGCAGCTCTGGTGGGGGCACCGGATCCCGGCCTGGTACTGCGGCAAGTGCGGCGAGACGACGGTGGCCCGCACCACGCCCGCCGCCTGCGGCAAGTGCGGCGCGCCCACCTCCGACCTCAAGCAGGACGAGGACGTGCTCGACACCTGGTTCTCGTCCTGGCTGTGGCCGTTCGCAACCCTGGGCTGGCCCAGCGAGACGCGCGAGCTCAAGACCTTCTATCCCACGACCGTCCTCGACACCGGCTACGACATCCTCTTCTTCTGGGTGGCCCGCATGCTGATGGCGGGGCTGCACTTCATGAAGAAGGTCCCCTTCCGCACCGTCTACCTGCACACGATGGTGACCGACGAGAAGGGCGAGAAGATGTCGAAGGTGAAGGGGAACACCATCGACCCGCTGGAGGTCATCGACCACCACGGCGCCGACGCGCTCCGGTTCGCGCTCGCCTGGCAGACGACGCAGGCGGCGCAGGGGAAGAACATCAAGTTCTCGGTCGGCAACGTCGAGGACGCGCGCCGCTTCGCCAACAAGATCTGGAACGCGGCGCAGTTCACCCTGCTGAACCTCGAGGGGTACGACCC
Organism: Polyangia bacterium; assembly: GCA_035546895.1. Taxonomy (GTDB): domain Bacteria; phylum Myxococcota_A; class Polyangia; order Fen-1088; family Fen-1088; genus JADGRB01. The sequence goes on along the minus strand of DASZVW010000210.1, from coordinate 6,368 downwards.
CGACCGCTTCGCCGACCGGATCGCCGACGGCCCCGACGGCGCCGAGCTGGACCTGCCCGAGCGCTGGATCCTCTCGCGCGTGCAGCGGATGAGCGAGGAGGTCGACGGCGCGCTCGAGGAGTACCGGATCGCCGAGGCGGCGCAGGCGGCCTACCACTTCATCTGGGACGAGCTCTGCGACTGGTACATCGAGCTGGCCAAGGCCGGGCTCAAGAAGGTGGCCGGCGACACCGAGGCCGACCGGCTGGCGCGCAGCAAGATCCAGGGGACGCTGGTGACGGCGCTGGAGACGGCGATGCGGCTCCTGCACCCCTTCATGCCCTTCATCACCGAGGAGATCTGGCAGAAGCTCCCCAAGTCCTCGGGCGCCCCGCAGAGCATCATGATCACCCTCTACCCGGTGCGCGACGTCCGCTTCCACGACGACGCCTCCGAGGCCTCGATGGCGCTGGTGCAGAAGATCATCGTCGCCGTGCGCAGCATCCGCCAGGAGCGGGGGATCCCCACCGCCACCCGGCTGCGGGTGGTCCTGGCCGTCGCCGACGACTACAAGAAGACCATCCTCGACGGCTACAAGGGGATCATCGCCGAGCACGCCAAGGCCAGCGAGGTGCGGGTGCGCCGCTCGGGCGCCAGCGCCTCCGGCGAGTACGTCATCGGCCAGACCGCGATGGCCATGGCCGGCGACGTGGAGGTGATCGTGCCGCTGGAGGGGATCGTCGATCCGGCCGCCGAGCGGGCCAAGCTCGAGAAGAGCCGCGCCAAGCTGGTCAAGGACCGCGACCACCTGGCCAGGAAGCTCGGCGACCCCAACTTCGTCGGCCGCGCGCCGGCGGAGGTCCTGGACAAGGACCGCGGTCGGCTGGCCGAGCTCGAGGCGGCGATCGAGAAGATCGACCTCGCGCTCAAGCGGGCCTGACCCCGCGGGCCGCCCCTTCGGCCCCGAGTGCCGACACGCCCACGCCCTTGTCAGCGCGCAGGGTCGCCACCGCGTCCGGGGACGCCATATCGGCCCACGCGGACGCCCTCTCGCCGTATCCGCGCGCGGGGACGCCGTATCCGCGCGTCCGACGAGCGCCATCGTGCGGGCGGTGGCGGGCGTTCGAGCGCTCGCGTTCGAGCCCGCACGAAATAGGGGCCAGCGTCCGTGGCGCCCGGTGATGCGACCGTTGCCTCGGGCTAACGCGCGGCGAGCAGGCCGCGGCTCGAATATCCCGAACCGCCGCTTGTTTTGCGCTCGTCGGACGCGCGGATACGGCGTCCCCGCGGCGCTGCGACGCTGCTCGCAAGGGCGCGAGGGCGCTGCGGCGCGAGAGTGCGATGGCGCATGGGCGCGACGCGGGCGACCTACTGACCCGTGGGGGCCATCGGCTCGTCGGCGGAGGCCGGGGCTGAGCCGGGGACGGGAGCGGGAGCCTCGGCCGGTGCGCTGTGACCGTGTTTGTGCGAGGGCTTCTTCTTGACCGGCGGGGGCGGCGGCTTGGCCGGCTCGGGCGACGCCTGGTTGGGGAGCGGCACCGGCAGCGGGGGCTTGGGGGGCGGAGGGGGCGGCGCCAGCAGGGTCGGGAGGTAACGGCGCCCGGCCCACACGACGACACCCAGGCCGACCAGGATCCCCACCACGATGAAGACGATGCGCAGGCGGAGCTGCAGCCGCTTGCGGGCCAGGCGCCCGCGCTCCTCGAGCACCACCCGCTCGAGGCGCGCGGCGCCGGTCTCGGCCGGACGCAGGTCGGCGGCGTCGGGGATCGGCTCGGTGATCGAGCTCGAGGGGGAGGTCGGCCGGCCCGCCGGGTGCGGCTGGGTGGCCCCGCCGGGGGTCGCGGGCGAGGTGGGGGTCACCAGCGAGGTGGCGGTCAGCCGGGTGCCGGTGCGCGAGCCGGAGCCGGTGGCGGTCGCGGTGGGGCCGCTGCCGCTGGTGCCGGTCACCGAGGTGTTGCCGGTCATCGCCACCGTCCGGTGGTCGTCGGTGTCGACCACCACCACCGGGTCCTCGTCGGGCAGGAACAGCCCGTGCAGCAGCTTCGACAGCTCGCGGCTCGAGTAGCGGGCGGCGATCAGCGTCCGCTCGAGGTCGCTGGCCATGTCGGCGGCCGACTGGTAGCGCGCCTGGGCGTTGATCTCCAGCGAGCGCATCACGATCCGATCGAGCTCGCGCGGGATGGTGGCGTTGAGCGACGACGGCGGCGCGATCGGCTGCGCCAGGAGCTGCCGCATCTTGGTGATGTCGTTCTTGGCCTGGAACAGGCGCCGCCCGGTCAGCATCTCGTGGAAGACCACCCCCAGCGCGAACACGTCGGCGCGGGCGTCGAACGGCCGCACGTGGATCTGCTCGGGCGACAGGTAGCTGACCTTCCCCTTGATGAGCCCCTTCTTGGCCTCCTCCTCGGCGAAGGAGGCGGCGCGGGCGATCCCGAAGTCGAGGATCTTCACCGTGCCGGTGTAGGCCAGCATGATGTTGGTGGGGGAGATGTCCTGGTGGACGATCTCCAGCGGCGCGCCGTCCGGGCCGTGCAGCGTGTGGGCGTAGTCGAGCCCGATGCAGATCTGGCGGGCGATGTCGGCCGCCACCAGGTAGGGCATCGCGCGCTGCTCGCGCCGCAGCGTGGTCAGCGCCTCGCGCAGGGTCACCCCTTGCACGCTCTCCATGGCGATGAAGTAGGCGCCGTCGGCCTCGCCGAACTCGTAGATCTGGACGATGTTCGGGTGCAGGAGCAGCGCCGAGATCTTCGCCTCCCGGATGAACATCGTCTTGAAGTCGCCGGTGTCCGAGAGGCGCGGCAGGATCCGCTTGAGGACCAGCTCCCGCTCGAACCCCTCGGGGCCGGTCATCAGGGCGCGGTAGACCTCGGCCATCCCCCCTTCGCCGATCCGCCCCAGCAGCTTGTAACGACCGAACATGGTCGTGGCCGCGGCCGCGGGCTTGGCCCGGGGTTGGACGGGCTCACGGCTGGGCATCGGTATCTTTCATGGACGGGTTCACCGCAGGACGTTAAAGCCCCACCCCTCCGGGGGGACCCCTCTAGCGTCGCCGATCTTAGGGGAGCGCGCCACCGTCGATCCAGGCGGTGATGGCCTCGAGCTGGTCGGGCGGCAGCGGGGGTCCCGGGGGCTCCCGCTGGCCCAGCGTCCCAGGGATGGGCCCGCCCCCGGCGGTCGCCGGGAGGAGCTTGCGCACGAGGTAGCTGCGGGCCGAGTCGTGGGGGGCCACCAGCGCCAGGGTGCCGACCTCGCGCGAGGGGACCGCCACCAGGGCGGCCCGCGCCTGGGCGGCGCAGAGCGACAGCCCGGCGACCGGAGCCGCCAGGCAGCCGCCGGCGGGGTCGGCGTGGCAGTTGCCCGCGCACTGGCTGGAGAAGATGGCCTGCACGTCCGCGAACGCGGGGACGGTCGGCGCGGGGGGGTTGGCCGGGCCGTCCCCGGTCGTGAACTCCCGCTGGTCGAAGCCGGTGGCGCAGCCGGCCAGCGACACCAGGCTCGACATCACGGTGGTCGTGTACCCGAGCTGGGGGGTGAGGGGCCCGACCGGCGTCATGAAGACCGCCTTTTGGGCCAGGTCGACCCGGTAGCTCTCCGGGACCCGGTAGACGCCGGTGGTGAGGAGCATCGTCGGCTCGCCGACCGAGTCGGGGTCGGGGTAGTCCGAGAAGGTCAGCTGCAACGTCACGTCGGTCGGCACGCCGACCGCGTTCCCCGCCGGCGACCAGACGGCCACGTACATCTCCGGGCAGAGCCCCGGGTAGGGGGTGGTGGCGGTCGGGTAGCTGCACCCGGTCGCCGCCAGCGCCGGCACCAGCGCGAGGAGCGGCAGCCAGCGCGGCGCGGCGTCGCGCCGGCCCCGGCGGGCCCGCTCAGCTCTCGCTGTAGAGGCGGATCTGCTCGCGGACGACGTCGTCGGTGATCCCGGTGCGCAGGTAGTCCTGCAGGCAGTCGGCCAGGGTGACGACCATGTCGTCCACGCCCCGGTCCTCGACCAGCTTGCCGAGCAGCTTTCGTCCTTCCGGGCTGTCGTCGTCACGCAAGAAATCCCGCACCATGTCCAGGGTGAGATCGCCTGAGAAGTCGATTATCGCGTGATCCAGCAGATAGGCGATCAGTTGTTTCACCGGGATACCTCCAAGAGGGTAGGGTGCGTCGGGGAAAAATGCAGGCTTCGCTCATATCGCGGATGAACTCGCGGCGCAAGACGTGCGCGCGGTCTGCCGGGGTCGTGGAGCCGCTTCTGTCGAAGACTCGTGCATACGATTGACCGCTGGGGCGTCAATTGCTACCGTCGGGCCGGATTGCGCCGCGACCGTAATCTTCCGACGGGAAGCCTGGTTTTCATGTTGGCGCCGCTCATGGTGTCGGCGCTGGGCTGCGGCCCCGTCGAGTACATCGACCAGGTGGGCAACCGAGCGGCCTCGGCCGTCTCGGCCGCCAAGCTGGCGTCGGCGGACCGTTACGCCCCCTACGAGTACACCAAGGCGGAGGAGTACCTGCACAAGGCCCGCGAAGAGGCCGGCCACGCCGAGTACGAGGACGCCATCGACTTCGGGCAGAAGGCCGAGGAGTTCGCCAACCTGGCGCGCGCCATCACCGTGAAGCGGATGGCCGCCGAGAGCGCCGCCGCGACCTACAAGCCGAAGTCGCAGAACGAGGAGCCCGACGCGCACGACGACCCCGCCGCCGCCGCCGCCAAGAAGCGGGCCCGCGATCGCGGCGAGAAGGCCCCCGAGTGACGGCCGCTTCGACCCCGGCTCGACGCGGGTGGCGGCCGGGCAGCCGGGCGCTCCTGCTGGCGGCGCTCGGCGCGCTCTCGGCCGCGGGCTGCGCCGGGACGGAGATGCAGAACAGCGTGCGCGAGGTGCGCACCATCGCCAAGGAGGCCAAGGACCACGGCGCGGTCAAGTGCGCGCCGCGAGAGCTGGCGCTCGCCGAGACCAACATCGAGTTCACCGAGCGGGAGCTGGCCCAGGGGGACTACTTCCGCGCGCGCGACCACCTGCACGTCGCCGACCACAACGCGCGCGAGGCCTATCACCTCTCGCCGCCCGACAAGTGCCTGGCGCCGGTGGTGCCGCCCGACACGGACCACGACGGGATCCCCGACAAGACCGACAAGTGCCCGACCGAGCCCGAGGACAAGGACGGGTTCGAGGACGCCGACGGCTGCCCCGACCCCGACAACGACAAGGACGGCGTCCCCGACAAGGCCGACAAGTGCCCGCTCGAGCCCGAGGACAAGGACGGGTTCGAGGACGCGGACGGCTGCCCCGATCCCGACAACGACGCCGACGGCATCCTCGACAACGTCGACAAGTGCCCGAAGGAGCCGGAGGACAAGGACGGGTTCGAGGACGCGGACGGCTGCCCCGATCCCGACAACGACAAGGACGGCGTGCTCGACGCCGCCGACAAGTGCCCGAACGACCCCGGTCCGCCGGACAACGACGGCTGCCCCAAGAAGTACGAACACATCGTCGTCACCCAGGAGAAGATCGAGCTCAAACAGAAGATCTTCTTCGACACCAACAAGGCGACCATCCAGCCGCGCAGCTACCCGCTGCTCGACGAGATCGCCAGCGTGCTCAAGTCCCGCCCCAGCATGACCGTGCGCATCGAGGGGCACACCGACTCGCGCGGCAAGCACGAGCACAACATGCAGCTCTCGCAGAGCCGGGCCGAGTCCGTCCGGCAACATCTCGTGGGACTGGGAATCGACATGTCGCGGATGGAGGCCAAGGGATACGGGCCCGATCAGCCGATCGAGACCAACAAGACGGCCGCGGGGCGGGAGAAGAACCGGCGGGTGGAATTCTTCATCACGCAGCAGTAGGCACGCAGAACCAGCAATAAAAGGACGAAGCAATGATCCGCTCCTCGCACATCGCTTTGGTCTCGCTCTCGCTCGCTTGCGCGGGCGCCGTGGCGCTCTCGGCCGCGCCGGCCTTCGCCCAGGACCAGGCGGCCATCGACAAGCTCGTTCAGATGAACAAGAAGGCGCTCGACGACTACGACACGCTCGACTTCGACGCCGCCAAGCGGATCCTCCTCGACGCGCTCTCCATCGGGAAGAAGGCCGGGCTCGACAACCACCCGGTGATGGGCCGCACCTACATCCACCTGGGCGCCATCTACATCACCGGCTTCCACGACCGCCAGCGGGGCCTGCAGAACTTCGCGCGCGCGCTGGAGATCGACCCCCAGATCCAGCTCTCCAAGGGGATCGAGACCTCGGAGGTGACGGCCGCCTTCGCCGAGGCGCAGCGCAACGCCCGCGGCGGCGGCGCCTCGTCGGGCGGCGGCGGCGACGACACCGCGGCCCCGCCCCCGCGGAAGAAGCGGCGCGGCCCGATCATGGAAGGGGACGACGCGGCCGCCGCCGA
>DASZVW010000209.1:0-1628 GCA_035546895.1 Polyangia bacterium | reverse complement strand
GACCGACTCCGGCCGTACGGAGGCCGCCGCTCGCGGCGAAGCCCCCCTCCCGTGGGAGGCCGCGGCGCGCGGTGCGCGCGGCGGGTTCAGCCAGCTTCGTGACCTGGTCGGCCAGGTCCACGCCGCGACCCAGCAGGTCGCCACCGCCGGCAGCGACGCCCAGATCGGGCGCGCCGCCGAGGTCCTGAAGAACGCGCGCCGGGAGATCTACCGGATCCTCGCCGAGGACGACGTCGCGGAGTAGCACCACCGGCGCCGGCTCGCCGGAGAAGTGGGCCTGACCAGCGGGCCTGACGTGTGGGGCGGGCAGGACTCGAACCAGCGGCCTAGGGATTATGAGTCCCCTGCTCTAACCAGCTGAGCTACCGCCCCGGTTCGCGGCGCCCCGACCGGCGCGATTGCCGCTTGGCCGCGCTAGAGCGCGGCGAGGCGGCAATGGCCGCCCGTGACGACGCGGTCGCTCCCCCGTCTGGACTCGAACCAGAAACCTATCGGTTAACAGCCGAACGCTCTGCCAATTGAGCTACGGGGGACCGGGAGGGCGGAATAGCGTGCACCGCCCGGCGGCGCCCAGACTACCGTGAAGCTGTGAAGCGGATCCTGCTCTCGCCCAAGTGGTGGGTGCTTCACGTCTTCGTGATCGCCGCGGTTCTCGTCATGTTGCGCCTCGGCCTGTGGCAGTGGCACCGGGCCGAGTCCTCGAGCGGCGGCATCCAGAACTACGCCTATGCCTTCCAGTGGCCCTGCTTCGCGGTGTTCGCCATCGTGTTGTGGGTGAAGACGATCCGGCTCGAGATCAACGACCCGGAAGGCGTCGGCGACCACGGCACGTCGCGATTCGGGGCCAAGCCGCTGCCAGAGCCCGAGATCAAGACGGCGGGGGGCGTGCGGATCGGCATCTCGACCACCCCCGAGCCGATCGACGCCGAGGACACCGAGGTCGCCGCGTACAACGCCTACCTCGCCCGCCTCAACGCTCGCGCGTCGGCGCTGCCCCGCTCGCCCCGACGGGCAGGCTGAGAGCAGATGGGGGCCTTGGAGTTTCGGACGGTCGACGGTGCGCTGCTCCGCTACCGGATCGCCGCGATCATCGTCAGCGTTCTGCTGGTCGTCCTGTTCGGCGTGGGCCTGCCGTTGCACTACGCCGGTCACCACGACGCGGTCGACCACATCGTTGGCGTGGTGCACGGCGCGATCTTCTTCCCGATCTACATCCTGCTGACGCTCGACCTGACTCGACGGGTGCGGATGACACCGATCCAGCTCGTGCTGACCGTCATCGCGGGCGCGGTCCCGATCGGCTCGTTCTACGCCGAGCGCTACACGACGAAGTACGTCCAGGAGCGCGTCGCCGCGCCGGCCGCGACCGCCGTATCAGGCTGACGGAACACCTGGGGCGGCGCCGCCGCCCGCTGGCTTCGCGTTAGCGTCGTGCACGGCGCGCAGGACACTGATCACGGCCTGCACGATCGACAGGATGATGAGGATCCAGCCGCCCCAACGCAGGCCGACACTCGCACCTGCTCCCCCGATGCTCGGCAGGTCGAAGCTCTTGATCAGCACGAACAACGCGCCCAGGCAGGCCAAACCGGCGGCCACGATCGGGTAGCTCACCGGAAGCTCCGGCA
>DASZVW010000208.1:0-2288 GCA_035546895.1 Polyangia bacterium | reverse complement strand
ATAGAGCTCGGGGGGCAAGCCCCCTTGCAAGGAGGTCTTGTCGTTGAGGAGCTTGCCGGCGTCCCCCTCCCTCACCCAGAGCTTCTGGAGTTGATCGAGCGATTGGCCGCTGGCCAGCGCCTTGGCCAGGAAGATGCCGTTGATCCCGCCGGCCGAGGTCCCGGAGATGATGTCGACGACGAACCGCGCCCGCAGCTTGCCCGCCAGCTCCCGGTAGACCCGCTCCGTGCCCGTGAGATCGTCCGGCCGGTATCGAAACTGGCCGTTCAGCGGGTCGCCCGCGGGGGCCGTGGCCCGAACCATGTGCAGGAGCTCCTGGGCGATCCCGTTCATGTAGACCGCCAACGACACGCCGCCGTACATGACAATGGCGAACCTGATCTCGGTGTCGAAGCGATCGTCGGCGGAAGGCGATGTCGATTGGCTCATGGTTCGGCGGCCTCACGTTCGAGGTCAAAGGCGATTGTCTACACCGTTTCCCGGAAAAACCGCAGGGCCCAACGGCGCCTGGGAGGCATCGTTACTCGAACGGGCGCCGTCCGAGATATTCCACGGAGATCGCGGCGATCTCGTCAGCGGGCGGCGGTTTCGTTCCGCAGCGCCCGCTGCACCGTCTCGGCGAGCGTCTCCACGCCGTACGGTTTGCTCAGCCAGGTGACCCCGCGCTGGACCGCCAGCTCGGCGCGCTCGGTGGGGGCGTGGCCGCTGGCGACGATGACCTTCTGGGCCGGGAACAGCCGGCGGATCTTCTCGATCGCCTGCAGCCCGTCGAGCGGCTCGCCGAGCAGCATGTCGATGATGACCAGGTCGAACGGGCTCCGGCCGCCGGAGGCGGCGGCGCGCTCGAACAGCTCGCAGGCGCGGCGGCCGCTCTCCAGCACCTCGACCTCGTAGCCGAGGCGGACGAGCACCCGGCGGCCGGTCCGGAGCTGCATCGGCTCGTCGTCGACGATCAGGATGCGCGCGGTGCCGTGCGGGGCGGCGGGCGCCTGCTCGCGGCGCTCGGGGCCCTCGCCGAGCGGGAGGTAGAGGGAGATGGTGGTGCCGACGCCCGGGGTGCTGACGACGTCGATGAGCCCGTCGTGCTCCTTGACCACGCCGTGGACGATGGCCAGCCCCAGGCCCGAGCCCGAGGTCTCGCCGGCGCGTTTCTTGGTGAAGAACGGCTCGAACACCTGACCGAGCTCGTGCGGCTCGATGCCGCAGCCGTCGTCGGAGACGGAGATCGTCGCGTACCGCCCGGCGGGGACCAGCTCGTAGCCGGCGCGCGGCTCGCGGAGCTCGACGCGGCCGCTCTTGACCACCACCTGGCCCTCGCCGGCGACGGCCTCCACGGCGTTGCGGATCAGGTTGTCGACCGCCCGCGCCAGGTGCGACTCCGAGCCGCGGACCAGCAGCGGCGCCGGCGGCAGGTCGGCGACCAGCTCGACCCGCGAGGTCCCCTCCTCGACGAACCGCAGCGAGCTGTTGGCCACGCAGGTCTTGATCACGCGGTTGACGTCGACGTTCTCCTTGGCGATCCGCCCCTGCCGGCCGAGCGTCAGCAGGTCCTTGATCGTCCGCGCCGCGCGCAGCGAGGCCACCTTGATGGTCTCGACGTCGTCACACAGGTCGTGCATCGACCTGGCGCCGGCGCGCCCTTGCAGCTCGCGCAGCTGGCTGAGGATCAGATCGGGCAGCGCGACCAGCGGCCCCAGCGCGTTGTTGAGGTCGTGGGCCACGCCGCCCGCCAGCACGCTGAGCGCCTCCATCCGCTTGGTGGCCGCCAGCCGCTCCTGCACGCTCCGTTCGTGCAGCAGGCTCGTCTGCACCAGCTCCTCGCGCAGGCGGATGCTCTTGAGCGCGGCGGCGATCTCGTTGCGGAAGGCGGCGTAGCCGTTGATCCCGTCGGCGTAGTTGAAGGCGATGACGCCGAGGAGCTGGTTCTCGAACGCCAGCGGGAGGACCAGGAAGCTCTCCCGCTCCTCGGCGGTGAGCGCGCCCGGCGGCAGGAGGCGGCTCGCGGGGTAGTCGGCGCCGTCGCTCTCCACCAGCGCGCCGCCGCGCAGGCACATCGCGGGGCGCAGGAGGCCGGGCGCCTCGCCCGCCACGCAGGCGAGATAGGCGGTCCGGACGCCGGCGCCGGGGAGCCCCTTGACCAGCGCGTCCCGCAGCGAAGCCAGGTCGAAGGCGATCGATGCCTGCTCGCCGACGCTGAGCAGGCGCAGGTAGTTCTCGTCGAGCAGCAGGCGGTGCTGCGTCTGGGTGGTGGTGTTGGAGAGCGCGACCAGGTTCAGCCCGTCGAACAG
>DASZVW010000207.1:0-2691 GCA_035546895.1 Polyangia bacterium | reverse complement strand
AGGCCGGTGCGGCGGGCGGGCGCCGGCTTCTTGCTCGCCGCGCGGCTCATCGCCCCCCCTCCGCGGCGGTCACCCGCGCCACCGCGGCCCGGAAGACCTCCGCGCGGTGGGCGTAGTCGCGGAACATGTCGAAGCTCGAGCAGGCCGGCGAGAGCACCACCGCGTCGCCGGGGCGGGCCAGCCGCCGCGCCGCCTCGACGGCCGCCTCCAGCGTGGGCGCGCGCTCGACCGGCAGCACGCCGCGGAACGCCGCCTGCATCTTGTCGGCCGCCTCGCCGATGAGGACCGCCGCCCGCCCGACCCGGCCCAGCGCCTCGGCCAGCGGCGCGTAGTCACCCCCCTTGTCGCGCCCGCCCGCGATCAGCACCACCGGCCGGGGGAAGCCGTCCAGCGCGGCGACCACCGCGCCCACGTTGGTCCCCTTCGAGTCGTCGTAGTAGGCGACGTCGCCCGCGTCGGCGACGAGCTCCATCCGGTGGGCGAGCGGCCGGAAGGCGAGCAGCCCCGCGCGCGCCTGCGCGGGCGAGGCGCCGGCCAGCCGCGCCGCCAGCAGCGCCGCCAGCGCGTTGGCCTGGTTGTGGCGCTGGCCGAGCAACCAGGCGAGGTCGGCCGGGTACGACTCGGGCGGCTCGCCGGGGAGCTTGACCAGCAGCGGGCCCCCCAGCCAGGCGCCGGTGGCCAGCGTCTCCACGATGGAGAACCCCTCGCGCCGGCTGCGGGCGGCGTCGCTGGCGCGCACCGACAGCGGGTCGTCGAAGTTCACCACCGCGAAGTCGCCGGGCGTCTGGGCGGCGAAGATCCGCGCCTTGGCCGCCGCGTAGCCCGCCATCCCGTCGTAGCGATCGAGGTGGTCGGCGGTGATGTTGAGCAGCACGGCGACGCGCGGATGGAAGGTCTCCACCGTCTCCAGCTGGAAGCTGGACACCTCGACCACGCAGAAGCCGCCCGCCTCGGCGGCGGGGGTGCCGACCGCCTCGGCCAGCGGCTCGCCCAGGTTGCCGCCCACGAAGGTGGGGCGGCCGGTGGCCCGCAGCATCTCGCCGACCAGGGTGGTGGTGGTCGACTTGCCGTTGGTGCCGGTGATGGCCACGATCAGCGCCGACACGAACCGCGAGGCCAGCTCCAGCTCGCCGGTGATCTCCACGCCGGCGGCGCGCGCGGCCGCCAGCTCCGGGATCTCGGGGACGCCGGGCGAGAGCACGATGAGGTCGGCGCCCACGAAGCTCTCGCGCCGGTGGCCCCCCAGCTCCTGCGCGACGCCCGCGGGGAGCTGGACGACGGCGCGGCCCAGGTCGGCCGCCGGGCGCTGGTCGGTGACGGTCACCCGGGCGCCGCGCGCCGCGCAGAGCACGGCCGCCGCGATCCCGGAGCGCCCGAGACCGACCACGAGCACGCGTTTTTCCGCGAGCCCCGACAAGCCGGACCTACCTGACCTTGAGCGTGGTGATGAGGCCTAGAATCGCGCAAGCGAAGGAGACGATCCAAAAACGCACCACGATCCGGGACTCCGGCCAGCCGAGCTTCTCGAAGTGGTGGTGGATCGGCGCCATCAGGAAGATGCGCTTCTTGGTCCGCTTGTAGTAGCCGACCTGGATGATGTCCGACAGCGCCTCGACCACGAACACCCCGCCGATGAGCGGCAGCGACAGCTCGGTCTTGGTGGCCAGCGCCACGAACCCCAGCGCGCCCCCCAGCGCCAGCGCGCCCACGTCGCCCATGAAGACCTGCGCCGGGTGGGTGTTGAACCAGAGGAACCCGATGCCGGCGCCCCCCATGGCGCCGCAGAAGACCGCCAGCTCGCCGGCCCCCGGCACGTGCGGCATCCCCAGGTACTGGGCGATGTTGAAGTCGCGCAGCGTGGTGCCGGCGGCGTACGACAGCAGCAGCAGCGTGAAGGAGCAGATGATGACCGGGCCGATCGCCAGCCCGTCGAGGCCGTCGGTCAGGTTGACCGCGTTCGACTCGGCCATCAGCACGAACACCGCGAAGGCGACGTAGGCCCCGAGCGGCAGCCCCAGCGAGAAGTGGTGGAAGTTGACCAGCGGCAGCGCCATCCGCAGCCGCGCCGCCTCGGGGAGCCCGTCCCCCTTGTAGAGCCAGATCATGGCCACCGCGCCGATGCAGAGCTGGCCGGCCAGCTTGGCCTTCCCCGGCAGCCCCTTCTTGTTCTTGCGCGCCAGCTTGAGGTAGTCGTCGAGGAAGCCGATGGCGCCGTAGCCGACGGTGACCAGCAGCGCCAGCCAGACCAGCGTGCTGCGCAGGTCGCACCACAGGATCGTGGCCGCGGTCAGCGCCAGGATGATGAGCGCCCCGCCCATGGTCGGCGTGCCGCGCTTGGAGGCGTGGGCCGCCGGGCCGTCCTCGCGGATCACCTCGCCGAGCTGCCGCTCGCGCGCCCGCCGGATGAACCAGGGGGCCACGAAGAAGGTGATGAGCAGCGCGGTGAGCGTCGCCAGCCCGACCCGCGTGGAGACGTAGCGGAAGACGTTGGCGCCCGGCATCCGGTCCTGCCGGGCCAGCACGTGAAAGAGGTGGAACAACATCGAGCTAGCTTCCCCTTTCTTTCATTTTTCCGGGCGCGCGCCCAGCGCCGCCTGCAGCGCCGCCACCGCGCGCTCGAGGCGGAGGCCGCGCGAGGCCTTGACCAGGATCCAGTCGCCGGGCGCCGTCCAGGGGGCGACCGCGGCGGCG
>DASZVW010000206.1:0-1993 GCA_035546895.1 Polyangia bacterium | reverse complement strand
GCCGTGCCCCTGCACCCGGCTCATCGAGACCCCCCGCACTTCCGCCCGATAGAGAGCCTCCAACACATCGTTGGCCTTCTCGGGCCGCACGATGCCGATCACCAACTTCACTCTCTCTCCCTTTCCATCGCCGCCCGCCGGGGAGGGAGCCTATTGGACATTCCCTCGTGTCGAAGCACATAGGATCTTTGTTTAATTGATGTCCGTCTCGGATGACGTCCCCCTTGGTTCCGCCGGCCGCATGTTCGGCTTGAGCGTCCGCGAACCCGAGTTCGAGGAGGGAGAGGAGGTCCGCCGCGAGTTTCGGGCCAACCGGTGGCAACACAGAATTCGTGCTGTCGGCGGCCGCCTCTATCTCACCGACCGCCGCCTGATTTTCGTCCCGCACAAATTCGACAGCAAGCTCGGCGGAAGGCGATGGAGCGCGCGTCTTCAAGACCTCGAAGGTTCGAGCCCGGGTGGAGGGCCGAGAACCATCCGGGTTGAGGTGCACGATGGTCGGGACCAGAGATTCGTCATTCCCGATCGGACGGAGACCGCGGCCGTGATCGACGAGGCGATACAGGATGCGAGAGTGGAATGACGAAACTGGGGACCTCGGAACCGTTCGGAAGGTTCGCTGCGCTCCTGCCCGGCTGCGTTCCGCCCCGCGCGATCAATGTCGTTGCCCGTGGCCCCCACGGAGAATTCCTGGGATCCCAACGTGGAAAAAAGATGCTCCCCTATTTCTGCCACCTGAGGCCGGTTCATCGAGGGTGAAGAAGACCGCGGCATTCCTCTCGTTGTCTCTCCTTGCCCTTTGTCCCGTGGCGATGGCGAGCATGATCGGCGACAACCCGACCGTCCTTATCGGGCGTGGACACTTCGGACAACGCTACTGGTTCGTCGCGGCTGCGCAGGACGAAAATCGCAGGGGAATCTGCTTCGAAACCGGAGCTTTCGAGCGGAGTCCGGGTGTTGACGGGGAAGGGCAGTGTTCGGCGCCCGCGGTCAAGCGGGGCATCCTGGAGGCTCGCTTCGTACCTGACGCTGCTGCCGATACCGACGTGATGACGGCCATCGGTGGCGCCTTCAACGTGGCGGTCAAGGCGGTCGAAGTTACCCTGTTCGACGGGAAGACCGAACGACTCACCCCGAAAAGGGTCACGTCATCGAAGGCGAGGCGGTCGACCGTGGGGCACTTCCGTTACCTGGCATTTGCCGTCCGCGGGCCGTGGTGCGCCGAGCGACTGGTGACGATCGGCGCCGACGGCCGGCCGCTTTGGGAAACGGGATGGGAAGAATTCGGTGGCTACGCCAGACCTCACGATCCCCGGTCCGCATGCCGGGGATTTCCCGGCCGGGCCTCCTGACCCAGCAGCCCTCCGGAAGCCGACGCTCGGCAGCGTTCGGCCCTACAACGGAAAACGCCCCGCCAGAAGGCGGGGCGCTCCTGGGATTACTACAGGGAGGAGAGATATGCATCTCTATACATGTGGATCCGTGGGAGGCAGGATCCATGGCGCCGTAGAGCTTCCCCTCCGGCTCCCCTTACCCGCCGACTCGCCTACAGTCCTTTGGTCGTTATGGCGCCAAAATGCTGCAGTGGGCCGCGATTCCGCGGTTCGTCGCCCGGGTCGCTCAGCATCGTGTGATCTCGGAGCGCCAACCTAGGTCGACCCTCAGCCTCCCGCGCATAACTGGCCGGCCGGCCAGTATGATCACGGCGCGTGTCGGACCAGAGCGAGATCGCCGCCGGAGGAGGGGACGTCGAGGACGCCCTCGTGCTCGAGCGCGAGCACTGGGTGGACGGGCCACCGCTGGAGCTGTTCAAGCGGATGCGCGGCCAGTGCCCCATCCACTGGACCTCCGAGGTGAGCGAGCTGCCGCAGGCGAAGGGCTTCTGGTCGGTGACGCGGGCCGACGACGTGCACACGGTCAGCCGCGACTGGGAGACCTACTCCTCCGAACTCGGCGGCGTCGTCGTGATCGACGAGGTCTTCCCGATCGAGCT
>DASZVW010000205.1:0-11184 GCA_035546895.1 Polyangia bacterium | reverse complement strand
CCGGCTCCCGGGCCATGGCGCGCATGACGATCGCCTCCAGCTCGGGCGGCACGTCGTCGCGCATCGTCGACAGCGCCGCCGGCATGCTGGTGGCCTTCTTGTGGAGGATCTCCATGAAGTTCGACCCCTCGTAGGGGGCCTTGCCGGAGAGCATCTCGTAGACCAGGCCGCCGACCGCGTAGACGTCGGAGCGCGGATCGGCCGGGCGCCCCGCCGCCTGCTCGGGGGCCATGTACTCGGGCGTCCCCATCGTCATCCCGGGGCTGGTGAGGCGGCGGCGCAGGTCGCCGTTGGTGTCCTTCTCGTTCTCGATGTCGGCGTCCTTGCCGCTCTTGGCGATGCCGAAGTCGAGCACCTTGACGAAGTCCCGCTGCCCGTCGCGGGTGAGGATGAGGACGTTCTCCGGCTTGAGGTCGCGGTGGATGACGTTGACCTCGTGCGCCGCCTGGATAGCGCGCGCGATCTGCGCGCCGATGTGCAGCGAGCGGGCCACGTCCAGCTTCCCCTCGCGGTAGATGAGCTCGCCGAGCTCGATCCCCTCCAGGTACTCCATCACGAAGAAGAACGCGCCGTCGGGGGTGGTGCCGGAGTCGGTGACGTCGACGACGTTGGGGTGCGAGATCTTGGAGGCGGCGCGCGCCTCGCGCCGCAGCCGCTCGACCAGATCGGGCGTCTGGCTGTAGGCGGGGTGGAGGATCTTGAGCGCCACCCGGCGGCCGATGTCGATGTGCTCGGCCTCGTAGACGCGACCCATCCCCCCCTCGCCGATGAGGCGGCGCACGTAGTAGCGCCCGCCCACCACGCTCCCCACCACCGGCGCCGAGGCGGCCGAGCCGGGGCTGGAGTCGACCGACGGCTCGTCGGCGGGCATGGTGAACCGCTTGTCGCGCAGGCGGCCGGCCTGGACGGGGATCGAGAGGACCGTCTCGCGCGAGGGGCGGTCCGACTTCTCGCCCGAGGGCTCCGCGGGCTTGGCTTCGGCGACGATCGCCTCGGTCTTGGCCGTCGGCGGCGCGGCGGCGGTCGCCTCCGGCGGCACCGGGCGCTCGGCGGTGTACCACTTGCGCGCCTTGACGATCAGCTGCTCGCGCTCGGCCCGCTCGGCCGCGATGTCCTCCTCGTAGAGCTCGGAGAGGAACTTCGAGACCCGCGTGGCGTCGGTGGCCGGCGAGGTCTGGGCCAGGAACTTCGCCAGGTCGTGCCGCAGCTCCTCGCAGCTCGCGTAGCGGTCCTTGAGATCGGGCGCCAGCGCCTTGAGCGTGATCCGATCGAGCTCCGGCGGCACCCGGCCGGCGCGCTTGGAGGGCGCCACCAGCTCCGGGTTGCGGACCCGCCGCAAGAGCTCCTCCGAGGTCTGCTGGTCCTTGCCCAGCCCGGCCGGGCGCCCCGACGGGAAGAGCTGCCGCCCGGTCAGCAGCTCCCAGAGGATGATCCCCGTCGCGTAGAGGTCGGTGCGGCCGTCGATCTTCTCGCCGCGCGCCTGCTCGGGCGACATGTAGCTGACCTTGCCGTAGATGATCCCGGGCGCGGTCTTCTCGATCTTCAGCGTCGACGAGGCGAGCCCGAAGTCGGTCAGCCTCACCTCGCCGCTGTAGGAGAGCAGCACGTTGGGGGGCGAGACGTCGCGGTGGACCAGCTTGATGTCGCCGAAGTTGTGCGCGTAGTAGAGCCCGCGCGCCATCTCGCGCGCGATGTGCGCCGCCACGTCGACGGGGAAGGCGATCCCCTTCTTGGCGCAGCGGTTCCAGGTGGCGCGGAGATCGCGCCCCTCGACGTAGTCCATCCCCAGGTAGATCTCGCCGCTCACCTGGCCGGAGTCGAACACCGGCACCAGGTTCCCGTGCGACAGGCGCACCACCACCTTGGCCTCGTCGCGGAACCGCTGCAGGTACTCCTTGTCCGCCAGGTGCGGCAGCACCGTCTTGATCACGCACAGCTTGGCGCTCTCGTGCGGCCCCGAGAGCGCCAGGTAGAGCGCCCCCATGCCGCCCCGGGCGAGCGGCTTGAGGAGGACGTAGGGGCCGAACCGGCGCGGGAATTCGTTCATGTCGCGAGGCCGCATCGCCGGAGGGCCCGACGGGACCGAGCCCCCGGGGGGCGCGAGCCGCTGAGCCTCTTCTTGGGTGGGCGATCTTATCAGGTTGACGCTCCTCGCATAACTTTCCTACCGGGGACCCCGGACGTGGAAATCGCGCAGATGTGCCTGCGTGTCATCGACCAGACACCAAATCTTCTAAAGGACGGACCGCCGACATGTGGTCGGATGCCTACCTGGCGGGGCCAGGGGTGCGGCGGCGGACGAAACGGGTGAAAATAGGCGCCCGCCATGGCCGACCGCTATCTCCTGGTCATCGACGACAGCCCGACGGTGCAGAAGGTCGTCGAGCTGGCGCTCTCGGCCGTGGGGCACCGGGTGGTCGCCGCCGGCGACGGCGCGGCGGGGCTGGCGCTGGCGCGCGAGGCGGGCGGGGCCCCCGACCTGGTGCTGCTCGACGGGCTCATCCCGGGGCATGACGCGGCCGACTTCTGCCGCCGGCTGGCCGACGACCCCGCGCTGGCGCGCGTGCCGGTGGTGGTGATGACGGCGCGGGGGCAGGCCGCCGATCTCGAGGAGCGGTTCGCCCGGGCCTCGAACGTCCGCGACACCATCGCCAAGCCGTTCTCGCCGGAGGCGCTGCAGGCGGTGGTGGCCCGCATCGTCGCCCCGCCGGAGCGGTCGGGGGGCGCGGCGGTCGCCGAGGCGCTCTCGCTGTCGGCCGGGCCCGGCGAGGCGGCGCTGGCCGAGGCGCGGGCCTTCGCCGCCGGCGGGCAGGTCCTGGCGGGCGACCTAGCGGCCATCTCGCTCAGCCAGATCTTCGAGCTTTTGGCCGAGCAGCAGCACAGCGGGACGCTGCGGGTCCTCAACACCGAGAGCGGGGCGCGCATCGAGGTCTACTTCCGGGCCGGGCGGGCCGACTTCGCCGCCGCCGTCGGGGTGGCGGAGGAGTTCCTGATCGGGCGCTTCGCCGTGGAGACGGGGAACGTCACCGCCGAGGCGCTCGGGCGCGTGCTGGCCGAGCGGGCGCGCGCGACCGGCCCCCTGCCGCTGTTCGGCGCCGACCTGGTCGCCCGCGGGCTCCTCGCGCGCGAGGCGCTGGGGGTGGCGATGGTCCGGCAGACCAGCGAGCTGGTGTACGAGACGCTGCGCTGGCGGGCCGGCTTCTTCCAGTTCCGCCTGGGGAGCGAGCCGCCGGTGGCGGCGCGCGAGGCGCGGCTCGGGATCAACGTCGACCGGATGCTGCTCGAGGGATACCGCCGCGTCGACGAGTGGCAGGTGATCGAGCGCGAGATCGCCGACCTCGACGCCGTCTTCCTGCGCAACGAGACGAAGATCGCCGAGCTCCCCCGGGGGACGGTCACGCGCGAGGAGCTGGCGGTGCTCGACGAGATCGACGGCCGCCAGAGCGTGCGCGACATCGTCCGCAAGCTCCGCAAGGGGTCGTTCGACGTCTCGCGGATCTTCTTCCGCTTCCGGCGCGCGCGCCTGATCCGCCGGCGCGTGACCCCCACCTCCGTTTGACGGCGGCGCGCTCTAACCGGCGCTGGCGGCGGCGCCGTCGGCGGGGGCGTCGGGCCGCTGGAGCTTGTAGCCCATGCCGCGCACCGATTGCAGCCGCTCGCCGAGCTCGCCCAGCTTGGCCCGCAGGTTGAGCACGTGGGTATCGACGGTGCGCACCCGCCCGACGTGGCGGTAGCCCCAGACGCGCGAGAGCAGCTCCTGGCGGGTGAACACCCGGCCCACCCGGTCGGCCAGGAACCGCAGGAGCTGGAACTCGTAGGGGGTGAGCCCGAGGGAGCGCCCCCCCTCGTAGGCCTGCCGCATCTCGCAGTCGAGCGTGACCTCGCCGTAGCGGACCTGCAGCGGCGCGCCCGGGCGCTTGTCGCGCGCCTGGAGCTGGCGCAGCCGGGCCGCCAGCTCGTCGGCGCTGAGCGGGAGCAAGATGAAGTCGTCGGCCCCCATCTCGGGGTCGAGCCCGGAGACGCGCGCCACCTCCAGGCAGAGCAGGATGCGGGTGGCGACCATCTCCGGCCGCTGGCGCAGCCGCTTGATGGCGTGGCGGCCGATCTCCAGGTGCTCGCCCGCCTCCACGACCGCCACGTCGGCGACGCCGCTCAGCGACGCCAGCTCGCCGAGATCGTAGCCGACCACGGTGACGTCGTGGCCCAGGCTGCGCAGCAGGGCGGCCGGCGACTCGGGCCGCGACTGCACGCGGCCGGGGTCGAGGGTGACCACGATGGCGCGCAATCCGGAGCCGACGAGCCGCATGTATGAACCGTCCACGAGGAAAGATCGACGAACGCATTCAACCTACGACACCGTCGGTTAACTGCGCGTTTCGGCGCCGCACATTGTTTGTAAACGCGCGGCCGATCCCGAGTCGAGGTGGGCGGGTTCAGTACACCGGCCAGCGGTGGGGCAGGAAATACTCTTCGTACACCCGCAGCGCGTAGCGGTCGGTCATGCCGGTGATGAAGTCGGCGACGGCGCGCGACAGGCCGTCGGACTCCGGAATTCCCTTGGGCCAGTGGCGGGCTCGGAACTCGTCGGGGTGGCCGTGGAAGTAGGCCCACAGCTCGCTGATGATCCGCTGCGCCTTCTCGAACTCGCCGCGGATCTCGGGGCGCTCGTAGACCGTCTCGTACAGGAAGTCGCGCAGCGCGATGAGGGCGTCGAGCACCTCGTCGGTCATCCGGATCTGCCGCTTCTCCTCGAGGCGCGAGGCCGACACCATGTCGCTCACCATCCGCGCGATCCGCTCGCCGTGGGTCCGCCCCAGGGTGTCGAGGATGGCGGCGGGCACGCTGGCCGGGTCGACGACCCGCCCGCGGACCGCGTCGTCGAGGTCGTGGTTCACGTAGGCGACGATGTCGCTGATGCGGACG
The DNA here is from genome assembly GCA_035546895.1 of Polyangia bacterium. Taxonomy (GTDB): domain Bacteria; phylum Myxococcota_A; class Polyangia; order Fen-1088; family Fen-1088; genus JADGRB01. The sequence continues at coordinate 6,261 of DASZVW010000205.1, read as the reverse complement.
ATCTGCCCCTCCAGCGTCATGGCCATCAGGTTGGGGTTGTCGGAGATGATGTGCCCTTTGCCCTTCGAGTGCTTGAGGATCCCGTCGCGCACCTCGACGGAGAGGTTCAGCCCCTGCCCCTCGCGTTCCAGCTTCTCGACCACCCGCAGCGACTGCTTGACGTGGTGGAAGCCGTCCGGCATCAGCTTGGCCAGCACCTTCTCGCCGGCGTGGCCGAACGGCGTATGGCCGAGGTCGTGCCCCATCACGATCGCCTCGGTGAGCGACTCGTTGAGGCCGAGCGCGCGGGTCACCGTCCGGGCGATCTGCGCCACCTCCAGCGTGTGGGTGATGCGCGTGCGGTAGTGGTCCCCCTCGGGCGCCAGAAACACCTGCGTCTTGCCCGCCAGCCGGCGGAAGGCCTTCGAGTGGATGATGCGGTCGCGATCGTGCTGGAAGATCGGCCGCGTCGGATCGAGCGGCTCGGGGCGATCGCGCCCCTTGCTGGCCCGGCTCTTCTGCGCGAACGGCGAGAGGACCTTCTCCTCGTCGTCCTCCAGCTTCTCGCGGATGGTGGTCATCGCTAGCGCCTCTTCTTCGGTTTGCCGCGCGGCCGGTTGCTCCGCCCGTCCCGCTTGTCGCGCTTGCCGGGATGCTGGTCGCGCGTCGTCTCCCGCCCCTTGCCGCGGTCCGGCTTCCGATCGCGGCGCCGCTTGTCGCCGCGCTGGAAGTCGCGCCCGCGGTGGCGCGCCACGTGGTCCGCCAGGGCGAAGTCGATCTTGCGGCGCACGACGCTGACCGACTGCACCTCGACCCGCACGCTGTCGCCGAGCGCGAAGGCCTGGCCCGAACGCCGCCCCACCAGCCGGCAGGCCGGCTCGTCGAAGGTGTAGTAGTCGTCGGAGAGGGCATCGATCCGCACCAGCCCCTCGACGAAGGGGTCGTCGACGGTGACGAAGAGACCGAAGCCGGTCACGCCGGAGATGACCCCCTCGAGGACGTCGCCCACCTTGTCGCGCAGGAAGAACGCCCGGTAAAGATCGACCACCTCCCGCTCCACCTCCATCGCCTGCCGCTCGGAGAACGACGACTCGGCGGCCATCCGCTGCAGCGCCAGCCGATCGGGGAGCGGCGCCACCGACGGCGCCTTGAACCCGCCGGCCGGCTTCTTGAGGCCGGCCAGGCGCGCCTTGAGCAGCCGGTGGACGATGAGGTCCGGGTAGCGGCGGATCGGCGAGGTGAAGTGGAGGTAGTCGGCCGAGGCGAGGCCGAAGTGGCCGATGTTGACCACGTCGTAGGTCGCCTGCTTGAGCGACCGCAGCAACTGAAATGACAGCGCCTTCTCGGCCGGATGCCCGCGCAGCTTGTCGAGCACGCGCTTGAGGCCCTTGGGGGTGCGCGCCTCGTCGACGTCGATGGCGATGCCGTAATTTTCGGCCAGCACCGCGAACTCCTCCAGGCGGTTGCGATCGGGGGCGTCGTGGATCCGCCAGACCGTCTCCTCACCCCGCTCCTGAAAGCTGGCGGCCACCGCCTCGTTGGCGGCCAGCATGAACTCCTCGATCATCGAGTAGGCCTGCCGCTCGCCCGGATCGCGCCGCGACTTGCGGATGGCGCGCACCAGGCGCGGGTCGTCGTGATCGAGCTCGACGAACGGCTCGGGGAGGTCGAAGTCGAGCGCCCCGCGCTCGAGCCGCTGCGCCCGCAGCTGCCGGGCCAGCGAGTCCATCGCCCGCAACGCCGGCAAGAACGGCTCGTACTTCTTCCGCTTCCCCCGCGTGTCGCCCCCCAGCGCCGCCGCCACCCCGGGGTAGTCGAGCCGCGCCTTCGAGTGGATGACCGCCGCCATGTAATCGCGGTCGACGATCTGGGCCTGCTTGTCGAGGTCGATGCGCACCACCATCGCCAGCCGGTCCTCTTCCGGGACCAGCGAGCACATCCGCGCCGAGAGCGGCTCCGGCAGCATGGGGATGGCCCGGTTCGGCAGGTAGATGCTGCAGCCGCGCCGGCGCGCCTCGACGTCGATGGGCGAGCCTTCGCGCACGTAGTGCGAGACGTCGGCCACCGCCACCCAGAGGCGCGTCCCGCCGTGGGGCAGCCTCTCGATGGCCACCGCGTCGTCGAAGTCGCGCGCCGTCTCGGGATCGATCGTCGTGAACGGCACCTCGCGCAGATCGGCGCGGTCGACGCGGTCGGCGAGCGACAGCGTCTCGGCGAAACCGGCCGCGATCCGCTCGACCTCGTCGGGGAAGGCCTCCTCGACGTCGGCGCAGGCGAGGACCTTCTCGACCTCGGTGCGCGGGTCGTCGGGGTCGCCCAGCACCTTGAGCACCTTCGCCTCCAGCGGCCCGTCGGGGACGTCGGGGTAGCGGGTGATCTCGGCCACCACGGCGATGCCGTCCTTGGCCTCGGGGATCGAGCCCGAGAGCGAGACGACGCCGGTGATGCGCGGGTCGTCGGGCTGCAGCACCTGGTGGCGCCCGCGCCGCTGGAGCTGGCCGGTGATCTTGGCGCGGCCGCGCGCGAGCACGCGCGTGACCCGCCCCTCGACGCCGCGCACGCCGGACCAGGCCTCGATCTCGACGGTGTCGGCGTCCATCGCGGTGCCGCGGTTGCGGGCCGAGACGTGCACGTCCTCGGACTTGTCGTCGGGGACCACGAAGCCGTAGCCCACGGGGTGGATCTTGATTCGCCCGGTCAGCGTACGGACCGGGAGGCCCGAGAACGTCGGGCCGCCATGTGGAGTGTCCAATGTGTGTTCCTTCTAAGGTTTTCCGAGGGGAGAGACGACGCTCGGCGCGCGGAACGCGTAGAGCTTGTGGTCGTCCGACCCCACGAAGATGGTGCCATCCGCCGCCAGCGTCGGCGAGCTGTCGACGTCGCCGCCGAGCTCCACCGACCAGCGCAGGTGGCCGTCCGGCTCGAGACAGTAGAGGCGGTCGTCCTGCGAGCCGAACAGGACGGCGCCGCGCGCGTCGACCAGGGGCGACGACACGATGCGATCGCCGGCCCGAAACGACCAGGCCAGCGTGCCGTCCAGGTGGACGGCGTAGAGTTGAGCGTCGAACGAGCCGACGTAGATGATGCCGTTGCCGACGGCGGCGGAGGACCGGATGTCGGCGCCGGTGGTGAAGGCCCAGCGCAGGACGCCGTCCGGGCCGAGGGCGTAGAGCTTGTGGTCGTCGGAGCCGACGTAGATCGTCCCGTCGTCGCCGATGGCGGGCGCCGGCTCGATGTCGGCCGCCGCCCGGAAGTCCCAGCGCTTCTCGCCGTTGGGGGCGATGGCGTAGAGGGTGTTGTCCTGGCTTCCCGCCACCACCGTCCCGTCGGGGAGCAGCGACGGCGCCGAGGAGACGTGGCCGTTGGTCAGGAAGTGCCAGCGCAGCGTCCCGTCGGGGTTGATGGCGTAGATGCCGTCGCCCCCCGTGTAGACGACGCCGTCGGGGCCCACGGTGGGGCCGGCGTCGACGTCGCAGCGGCTGGCCTCGGGTCCGATCCCGACCCGCTGCGGGCAGGCCCCGAGCTGGACGATCCAGCGCGGCTTCCCGTCGGCGGGCGCCAGCGCGTAAAGGTGATCGTCGTCAGAGCCGATGTAGATGGTGCCGTCGTGCGCCACGGCGGGCGAGCTGAAGATGATGTCCCCCGTCGCGTACGACCACTTGAGCGTCCCGTCCCGGGCGACGGCGTACACCTTGTTGTCCTGCGAGCCGATCAAGATCGACCCGTCGCCGGCGATGGCGGGCGACGACACGATGGGGCCGCCGGTCTGGAACGTCCACCAGACGCTGGGCTTGGTCGCCGGCAGCGCGAACGGCGAGCGCCCCCGGTGCGTGGGGCCGAAGCGGAACATCGCCTGCGCCGGCTCGATCGCGTACTGCGGGAGCGGCAGCGCGGCCACCGTCCCCTCGGGCCCGGCGCCGGCCGCGTGGCCGGCGGAGGCGGGCCACACGCAGTGGCCGGCGTCGCACAGCCGGTTGAGCTTGCAGTCGTGGTCGCTCACGCAGGGGAGCGGCTCGACGTGCGCGCAACCGGACGGCGCGAGACAGAGACCAGCGAAGCAGAGAAGTCGGAGCGCCGGGCGGATCTTCACCGGCAGGGAACGAAACGGTCGGATGGCGCAAGGTTAAGGCAAATTGGAAAAGGCGCAAGATCGTCTGATACGCTCGTCGGCGGTGAGGGGCAGCAGCCGTCTGGCGGTGGTGGTCGCGGTGGTGGCGGCGGCCGGCGCCGGGACGGGCTGTAAGAAGCGCGTTCCCCCAAAGCCGGCGGCGCCGCCCGCCACCCCTGCCCCCGTCGCCGAGGCCGCGCCGGTTCCCGCGGCGGCGCCGCCACCCGCCTACCCGAACCGCCACTACCGACACGTGGTCATCATCAGCGAGGACGGCCTGCGCCCCGACGCGCTCATGGACGTGCTGCCCCCGGTGCACGCCGACCTGATGAAGCGCGCCGCCTACTCCCTCACCGCGCGGACCATCCGCCGCGCCTCCACCCTCCCCGCCCACGCGGCGATGCTGTCGGGCTTCGACGTCAAGCAGCACGGCCTCTACTGGAACTCGTGGCACCCCGATCGCGGCTGGATCCAGGTGCCGACGATCTTCGACGAGGCCGAGCAGCACGGCGGCACGACCGCCGCCTTCGTCGGCAAGAAGAAGCTGGAGCACATCGCCCACCCCGGCTCGGTCGACTACTTCTCGCGCCCCGGCTACTACTGCAAGAAGGTGGTCGAGGAGGCGGCCGACTACCTGGTCAAGAACCGGCCCCAGATCGAGTTCATTCACTTCTCCGATCCCGACGACCTCGGCCACTCCGACGGCTGGATGTCGAACCCGCAGCTCGAGGCCGTGCGCCACACCGACAAGTGCCTGCGCACCCTGCTCGACGCCACCGCGGCCTCCGGCCTCGATCGCGACACCCTGTTCATCCTCTCGGCCGACCACGGCGGCCACGGCCACAACCACTCCGGTAAGATCAAGGAGGACCGCCTCATCCCCTGGATGGCCTGGGGCCCCGGCGTCCGCACCGGCCACCGCATCGCCGCGCCGATCAGCACCGTCGACACCGCGGCGACCGCGCTGTGGGCGCTCGGATACCCGAACACGCCGGGGGCGATCGGGCATCCGGTGATGGAGGCGTTCGATCCCGCCACGCTGCCTTCGGCGGCGGGGCCCGACCCCGGGGCCGTGGTCGGGGGCCACCACCTCTGATCGCGGGCCCACGCCCGCCGCCGTCGGCTCGCCACCTCGCCTCGCCGCATTCGCCTCGCCGCCCTCGCCTCGCCGCCCTCGCCGCGCCGCCGTCGCCTCGCCGCCCTCGCCTCGCCGCCCTCGCCTCGCCGCCCTTTTCAGATCGGTCGCGAACACCCGATCCCCTGCCAGGCGCGTCTCGATCGCCACCTCCCGAGTCGGCCTCGCGTCCGCGCCTGAACTTTTTTCCGGCGGCGAGGAGCGCGACCTCCAATCCACCGCAGCGCTCCTCGCCGCCGGAAAAAAGTCTCGTGCGGCAGATCGCGGGCTTCGAGCGGGCGAGGGTCGAGGCCGCACGAAGCGCGGTTCACGTGCGCCCGAGCGCCCCCGCGCCCGAGGGCCCGACGCCCCGAGGGCGGCCGAGGCCCGAGGGCGACCGAGGCCCGAGGGCGGCCGAGGCCCGAGGGAGCGGCGCGGGACTGTTTAGAAGAAGTTCAGCGCGAAGTTGACCAGCGACCAGTTGCTCCAGGTCTGGTCGGAGCCGTTATTGTTGAAGTGGGCGCCGGTGATGGTGGCCTCGATGTCGAACGACCAGTTCCAGCCCTGGATCAGCTCGTAGCCGATGCCGCCCATGGCGGCCGCGCCCCACTGGGTCGCGTTGTCCTCGACGGCGTCGGCGACGCCGAAGCCGCCCTTGAGGAAGAAGCGCTGGGTGGCGAAGATCTGCAGCGCCACCAGGTTGGCCGTCTGCGAGACGGTCGAGGTGTTGTAGTTCGCCGCCACGCCCTCGAGGTCCCAGAGCAGCAGCAGGCCCGGACGCAGGCCGAAACCGAGGCGGAAGGTGTACGAGAAGCCGTCCTGGTGAGCCTGCTGCCCCGAGTGATCGACGAAGCTCAGCCCGCCGAACCCGATGCCGCCGCCCAGGGTGAACGGGCGGTAGAGGGGATCGCGCGGCGGGGGCGTGTAGTAGGTCGGCGGCGGCGCGTACCGATAGGGCGCGTAGCGGTAAGGACGATAGGGCGGCGGGTAGGCCGGCGGCGGGTAAGCCGGCGCGGCGTAGGCGGGCGGGGCGCCGTACACCGGCGGCGCGGCGGGGGCG
>DASZVW010000204.1:0-6605 GCA_035546895.1 Polyangia bacterium | reverse complement strand
GAGGTCGAAGTTGTCGCGCGGTCCGTAGAGGTTGACCGGGAAGAGCACGACGCTGTTCATACCGTACTGCTGCCGGTACCCCTCCGACTGGACCAGCATCATCTTCTTGGCCACCCCGTAAGGGGCGTTGGTCTCCTCGGGGTAGCCGTTCCAGAGGTCGTCTTCCTTGAAAGGCACCGGCGCGAACTTCGGGTAGGCGCAGATGGTGCCGAGCGCCACCAGCTTGGGGACACCGGCCAGCCGGCACTCCTCGAACAGCTGCAGCCCCATCATGGCGTTCTCGAACAGGAAGCGCCCCGGGTTGGCGCGGTTGGCGCCGATCCCGCCCACTCGGGCGGCCAGGTGGATGACCATCTCGGGCTTGGCGTCGGCGAGCAGGCGCCGGCAGGCCGCGCGGTCGACGAGGTCGTATTCGGCCGAACGGGGAACGGTCACGGCGGCGCCCGCCGCGCGGAGCCGCTCGACGACGAAGCTGCCGAGAAACCCGGCGCCACCCGTGACCACGACGCGGCGGCCGTTCCAGAAGCTGCTCATGGGAGCGCGGAATCTATCCGCAAGCGCTCCCCGGCGCTACTGTCCGCTGCCCGCGGCCAGCGCGGATCGCGTCGACAGTTTCCCGGCGGCCACCTCGGCCGCCAGCGCCGTCAGCTCCGGCAGCGCGGTCCCCGGATCGCTGGTGGGCGGGTGGACGCCGCCCGGCTTGACGCTGGCCCCGTAGGTGGTGATGACGAAGATCCGGATGACGTCCGCGCGCTCGGCGGGGAGCGCCCGGGCGTAGGCCTCGACGAGGTCGCCGATGTCGCGCGGCGGGCGCCCCTCGAGGACGGCGCGCCCCCAGGCCGAGAGCAGCTTGGCCTGGAAGTTCCGGAACGGGCCCAGCACCGCCGCCGGGCTGACGCCGTCGGGGACGCGGTCCTTGACGAAAGGGGCGTAGACCTCGGCCGGCGCGATCTTGCGGCCGACCGCCTTCGACTGCGCCAGCCGGTACAGCACGGTGGCCGCCACGCCGGGATCGGCCAGCAGGTCGGCGGCCGCGCGCGGGGCGCCGTCCGGGCCCAGCACGTAGCGGTTCTCGCGCACCGCCGCGAACAGCGCCCGCTGCTCGCTGGTGCCGGCGTTCGCGGGGAGCGTCCCGGCGGGCCCCTCCCCCATCCGCCACTCGCGCGCGATCACCTCCAGCGCCTGCGCGTATCCCTCCAGCAACGGGCGCGGCGGCGGCGCCCCGGCCCCGCCCGCCACCCGCGCGGCCGCCGCGTACCCGATGAGCCCGGCCAGCGTCTGCGGCAGCGCCCGGTCCTGGTCGGGGTAGCCCGGCAGGGCGATCCAGGCGACCCCCGGGTGCTCGTCGACGCCGCCGAACATCCCCTTGACCGCCAGGCCGCGGCCGGTCTTGTCCCCCACCGCGCTCCCCACGATGAAGGCCGTCGGCTGGGCGGCCTCCGCCCGGGCCGCGTCGGGGTAGCGCTTGCCCCCCGCGTTCGCCTCGCGGACCAGCTGCTTGGCCAGGTAGTCCGTCCGCAGGACCTCGCTGGCGAACCCGACCGTCAGCTGGCGATAGAGCGGCTCGGCCCGCGGATCGTCGGGCGCCACCGCGGTCAGCACCGGCAAACCCGCCGGGCTGCGCGCCGCGCCCTCGACCGGCGCGTAGACGACGAAAGAATCCGGCAGGCCGAGCGACCGATCGCGGTGGCAGCCCCCCGCGGCCGCCGCCGCCAGGGCCAGCGCCCAGACCCCGCCCCCCGCGAGCCGCGCCGCCCCGCCGCGCGCGGCGCCCGTCATTGGAACCGCGCCGATTCGGCGGGCTCGCAGTACCGGTGCAGGAGTCGGGTCAGCGCGTCGAAGTCCACCGGCTTGTACAACACGGTCACGTCCTCGCGGACGCCGATCATCTGGTCGTTGGCGGCGGTCATGATGACGCGCGGGATCGAGGCCAGCCGGGGCGACTTCTTGATGACCTTCAGCAGCTCGACGCCGTTCATCTCCGGCATGAAGAGGTCGATGAGCATCAACGCCGGGAGCTCGTCCTCCAGAAGCGACAGCGCCTCGCGGCCGTTCCCGGCGCAGAGCGCCCGGTAGCCGCTGTCCTCGACCACGTCGTTGATCGTCAGCGCCACGTCCCGGTCGTCCTCGACGATGAGCACCGCGGGACGCTGCGGGGTCGGGCCGGGGCCGGCTGGCGACAATTTGCTGGTCATCGGGTTCACGTGGCGGCTTTCGTGCTCTCTATAGATCCGAGATGAGCATGGATCAATGCTCCCCTCCGCAAAAGCTGAAGCGTGACCCCGGCCTGATTCGAACAGGCGACCTACGGTTTAGGAAACCGCCGCTCTATCCACCTGAGCTACGGGGCCGTCCGACGGCTGCCCCGTTCTCTTAGCACGAAGGGGGTGGGCGCCGATCCGCCATTCAAGTCCCGTTCCGAGCCCGACGATGGATCAGGGGGGGAGGGGCCGCCGAAGGTCGACGTCCTCCCCGGGTCAAAATTGTGCCAGTGCGCGAAGCCACGATAAGATATCGGGAATCTGCGGAGACTCCACCGACTATCGGCACCAGACATGTCTAGGGGGAAAAAGCGGTGGATGGCCGCCGGCTGCACGGCTGCGCTGATCGGGCTCGGCCTCCTCGCGCTCCACGGCCGGGAAGGTGCGCGGCTGCACGGCAGCGACCAGCGCCAAGCTGACGAGGATCGGTTCCAGGGCTTCGCCTCCCGCCCCTTCTCGTCCTCCGGGTCGTCGTCGGCCGCGCCGGTCCCCGAGAGCCCGGAGGCGAGCGCCAGGGAGGTGGAGGTGACGATGGGCCGCTGGCGGACGGCGATCGCCGTCAAGGACGCCCCGACCGTGGTGGCGCTCGACATGGTGTTTCGCCAGGCGCCGGACCGGTTCACGGCGGCGCTCGAGAAGAGCGCCAAGACCGACGCCAACGAGCGGGTACGCGCGTTCTCGACCCGGGTGCTCGGCAAGCTCAAGAGCCCCCCGCTGGCCCCGGTCTTCCAGGCGCTGCTCGGCGACCAGAGCCCTTACGTGCGCCAGAACGCCGCCTGGGCGTTGGGCGAGCTCGGCGCCGCCGCCGGTCCGGCGGTGGCGGAGCTGCAGCGGGCCAGCGCGCGGGACCCGGTGACCGAGGTGCGCGCCGCCGCGCGGGCCGCGCTGGGGAAGATGTAGGTCGCGAGGCCTGAAGACCTCACGGAACGGAAAACGTGCCAGACAAGTCCAAGAGAAAACCACCCCGCCCCGGCAAGAAGGCCTGGCAAAAGCCGGTCATCAAGAGCGGCCGGCTGTTCGAATCCAACAGCCTGGCGTGCGGGAAGAACGGCCCCGGGATGGACTCCTGCGAGCAGTTCCCGAAGGTGTCATGAGCAAGGCCGGCGCCTCCTCCTCCGAGAAGCTGACGCTGTCGATCGGCGGTGTGGTCGGCCAGGTCGAGCTCGACGGCGCGCCCCCCGTCTTCCTCGAGCAGGTCCGCGCCCGCTACGGCGCCTTCCGGCTCCCGGCCGCCGGCGCGGTGGCCGCCGACTTCAGCCTCCGGCTCCGGATCGATCCCCTCGCCGCGCCCGGCTCCTCGGCGGCCAGGCGCCTGCAGGAGACCGAGGCCCACCCGCTGGCGGTCACGGCGCGCGGGAACGTCCTCTCGGCCGAGCGCTGGGACTTCGCGGTCCGCCTGGCCCGGCGGTCCGCACGCGGCGGCGGCCCGCTCGGCTTCCGGGGCCAGGGGCGCTGCGAGGCCAGCCCGTTCGCGCTCGACTGCGTGCTGCGGGTGCTGTTCGCGACGCTCCTGCCGCGCGTGGGCGGGATGCTGATCCACGGCTGCGGGCTGCGGCACGCGGCGGTCGGCGTGGTCTTCCCGGGGGTGAGCGGCGCCGGCAAGACGACGCTGGCCCGCAAGGCCCCCGACGCCGACGACGTCCTCTCCGACGAGCTGGTGGCGGTGCGGCGGCTCGACGACGGCTGGCGCGTGTTCGGGACGCCGTTCTGGGGCGACTTCGCGCGCGGCGGGATCTCCATGCGCAGCTGGCCGCTCCGCACGGTCGCCTTCCTGAACCAGGCGCGCGAGGTGGCGATGACGCCCATCACCTCCTCGGACGCCACGCTCCGGCTGCTCGGCTGCTTCCTGGCCTTCGCCACCGACCGGGCCTCGGTCGAGCGCAGCCTGGGCGTCGCGGTCCGGCTGTGCGGCGAGATCCGCTCGGTCGAGGCGAGCCTCACCCGGACGGCGCCGACGGCGGCGGTGTTCCGGAAGCTGGCGCCGCACCTCGGCCCCGAGGTGACGCGGAAGGTGCCGCCCGCCAACGCGCGCGAGCTCATCTCCGAGTTCCGCGCCCTGCTCCGCAAGCAGCGCGCGTACACCTTCCGGCCCAAGGGGGCCGCGGCCGGCGGCTGGCTCAAGAGCGGCGACGCGCTGGCCGTGGAGAGCCCCGGTCCGGGCGCGCCGCACGCGCCCGGGGACGTGGTGCTCTCCTGGATCGCCGGGGCGACGCCCGAGGAGGACGCCCTCGCCTGCCGGCGGCTGCCCGAGAGGGGCCTCGACGCTGCGGCGCTGCAGGGTGAGCTGCTCGGCCGCGTGAAGCTGGTGGCCCGCGACGGGCGGACCCTCCCCCTCCCCGGCCGCATCGGCGACCTGGCCCGCAGCTTCGGGCCGCTGGTGGCGCTCCCCATGCTGAAGATGGCCGGGCGATGACCTACCGGCGCGACCCCGAGCTGCCGTTCCAGACGCTCGAGGAGGAGACCATCGTCGTCGATCCGCGGACCCGCGAGGTCCACCTCCTCAACGACACCGCGGCGCGGGTCTGGGAGCTGCTGGCCTCCGCCCAGTCGGTCGACGCGCTGACCGCGGCGCTGGGCGAGGAGTACGACGCGCCGGCCGACGAGCTGCGCGCCGGCGTCGAGGAGCTCCTGGCCGGCTTCTCGGCCAAGGGGTTGCTGGCCGGCGCCGGGGCCCGCTAGCGTGGAGAGCGGGCCCCGCTGCGACGACGACGCGCTTTGCGGCGTCGCCAGCGATCACGCGGTGGTGAGCCGGCTCCAGGGGCTGGCCTACGCGCGGATGGTGCCGCTCAACGTCTCGCTGGAGCTGACGCTCACGTGCAACATCCGCTGCCTCCACTGCTACAACTTCGACCGCGACACCGCGGGGCCGGCGAGCTGCGCCGGTGAAGCCCAGGCGGGCGCGCCCGCCGAGCCCGAGCTCTCGCTGGAGGAGATCTACCGCGTGCTCGCCGAGCTGCGCGCGGCGGGGACGCTCTTCCTCTCGCTGACCGGCGGCGAGGTGCTGAGCTCGCCGCACCTCTTCCCGGTGCTCGACCGGGCGCGCGAGCTCCACCTGGCGGTGCAGCTCCTCAGCAACGGGACGCTGCTCCGTCCGGGGGTGGCGGCGCGGCTGGCGGGCTACCGCAACCTGCTCGGCGTCAGCATCAGCCTCTACGGCGCCACGCCCGAGGTGCACGACGCCGTCACCCAGATCCGCGGCTCCTGGCGGCGGACGCTCGACGGCGCCGCCCGCCTGCGCGCCCTCGGCGTGGCGGTGCGGCTCAAGCTGATCGTGATGCGCCCCAACGTGCACCAGGTGGCGGCCATGCGGGCGCTGGCCGACGCGCAGGGCTACCCCTACCTGCTCGACCTCACCGTCACCGCGCGCCACGACGGGACGCGCGGCAGCCTGGCGATGCGGATCACCGAGGACGCCCTGACGGCGCTCTACCGCGGGCCGCTCGCCGACCTCATCCCCAAGGGGGAGCGCGCCGTCGACGAGGCGGCGTTCCCCTGCAACTGCGCCCGCGGCAACTGCGCCATCTCGGCGCGCGGCGAGGTCTTCCCCTGCGTCTCCGTCCCCTGGTCGGCGGGGAACGTCCGCCGGCAGCCGTTCGGCGAGATCTGGCGCGCCTCGCCGGTGTTCGAGCGGATCCGGGGGCTCAAGATCGCCGACTACCCGTCGTGCGCCCCCTGCCCCGACAAGGCCTTCTGCTCGCGCGATCGCGGCGCGGCCTACAACGCCTCGGGGAGCTACACGGGGACCGATCCCTTCGTCTGCGCGGCGGCCGGCGTGGCGCGCTCGGTGGCCGAGGACCGGGCCGGCGGCGCGCGCGCCGAGGTCGACGTGCGGCTGCCGCTGGCGGTCGCGGGCGCCCGCTGACCTGGTTTGTCAGCGGGGCGTCGCCAGATTTATCGTCGGCCGCCAAGATGCCCCCGCTGACCCCGGTCCTCGAGATCAAGCGCACCCTCGCCGGGGTGGAGAAGCGGTTCGAGTGCCTCCGCCTGGCCGGCAACGCCACCCACGCCGTGCTGCTCTGGATCGCGCGCGCGCCGATGCACGTCCACGGCATCGACCTCCCCACGGGGACGGTCAGCTTCGGGCACTTCTGGACCGACCGCTTCTTCAACGTCTACCACTGGCTGGACGCCGACCGCCGGACGATCGGGTACTACTTCAACATCGCCGACCGGACGCGGATCGCGCCGGCCGAGCTGGAGTGGCGCGACCTGGTGATCGACGTGCTGGCCACGCCCGCCGGGCGGCGCGACGTCCTCGACGAGGACGAGCTGCCCGCGGTGCTCGAGCCCGAGGCCGCCGCGCACCTCGAGGCCGGCAAGGCGGCGGTGCTCGGGGCGCTGCCC
>DASZVW010000203.1:0-6453 GCA_035546895.1 Polyangia bacterium | reverse complement strand
CGCCGCCTGAGCCGGAGCGCGAGACGCCGCCCGCCCGCGCCCCGGCGCCGCCGCCGCGCCGGTCCGCCCCGGGCGACCAGCCGATGGCCCCCTCGTTGTAAGCGCCCGGGCGCTTGCGTTCGCTGCGCACGCGACTACGTTGGGACCTCCCGCGATGACCGCCCGGATCCCCACCTGCACGTATCGCCTGCAGTTCAACAAGAACTTTAACTTCCGGGACGCGACCGCGCTCGTCGACTACCTTTCCGCGCTGGGCGTCAGCGACGTCTACGCCTCCCCGTTCCTCGCCGCGCGCCCCGGCAGCATGCACGGCTACGACGTCATCGATCACGCGCGGCTCAACCCCGAGATCGGGACCGAGAGCGACCTCGACGCGCTGGCGGCGGCGCTGCGCGACCGCGGGATGGGGCTCCTCCTCGACGTGGTCCCCAACCACATGTGCATCGCCAGCGACGCCAACCACTGGTGGAACGACGTGCTGGAGAACGGCCGCAGCTCCCCCTACGCGCCGTTCTTCGACGTCGACTGGCACCCCCCGAAGGCGGAGCTCGACGAGAAGGTCCTGCTCCCCGTGCTGGGCCAGCAGTACGGCCGGGTGCTGGAGGGGAGCGAGATCTCGATCGGCTACACCGGGGGCGCCTTCCAGGCCCACTACGGCGCCTCGACCTTCCCCATTGGCCCGCGCACCATCCTGCCGCTGCTCGAGCCGATGGTCGCCGATCTGCGCCGCACGCACCCCGACGAGCACCCCGACGTGCTGGAGATGGAGAGCATCGTCACCGCCACCAAGAACCTCCCCACCCGCTGGGAGACCGACCCCGACAAGATCCGGGAGCGGCAGCGCGAGAAGGAGATCGTCAAGAAGCGCCTCGACGCGCTGGTGTCGGCCAGCGCCGCCGTCCGCGACGCGCTCGAGCGGAGCCTGCGGGCCATCAACGGCGAGCGCGGCAAGCCGCGCAGCTTCGACGCCCTGGAGGCGCTGCTGGCCGAGCAGGCCTACCGCCACTCCTACTGGGGGGTGGCGGCCGAGGAGATCAACTACCGCCGCTTCTTCGACATCAACGACCTGGCCGCCATCCGCATCGAGGAGCCGAAGGTCCTGGAGGCGGTGCACGAGAAGGCGTTCGAGCTCCTGCGCGCCGGCAAGGTCACCGGCCTGCGCATCGACCACGTCGACGGGCTGCTCGATCCGCGCCGTTACCTCGAGGACCTGCAGCGCCCGCGGCAAGGGGACGGCGACCCCGACGCCGAACCGCCGCCGCCCGACGGCCGCCGCCTGTACGTGGTGGTCGAGAAGATCCTGACCGGCGCCGAGGAGCTGCCGCCCGAGTGGCCGATCCACGGCACCACCGGCTACGAGCTCCTGAACGCCGTCAACGGCCTCTTCGTCGAGCCGGTGGGCCTGCGCCTCATCGAGCGCGGCTACCGGCGGATGCGCGAGGGGAGCGGGACCTTCGACGACCTGCTCTACCGGGCGAAGAAGTTGATCCTGCGCACCGCGATGTCGAGCGAGCTGCACGTGCTGGCGCGCCGGCTCGACCGGATCTCCGAGCAGCACCGCTGGTCGCGCGACTTCACCGCCAGCAGCCTCCACCTGGCGCTGGCCGAGGTGGTGGCCTGCTTCCCCGTCTACCGCACCTACGTGCAGGCGGGGACGGAGGCGATCGGCGACGGCGATCGGCTGCACGTGCTGCGCGCCGTGCGCGAGGCCAAGCGGCGCAACCGGTCGACCTCGGCGTCGATCTTCGACTTCCTCGGCGATCTGCTCCTGCTGCGCGACCCCGAGGGGATCTCCGAGGTCGACCGCGCCGAGCGGCGCGACTTCGTGATGCGCCTCCAGCAGCTCACCGGCCCGGTGATGGCCAAGGGGCTCGAGGACACCGTCTTCTACCGCTATTACCCGCTCGCCTCGCTCAACGAGGTCGGCGGCCGCCCCACCACCGGCCCGGTGGAGGTCGACCGCTTCCACGTCTTCTGCGCCCAGCGGGCCGCGCGCTGGCCGGCGGCGCTCTCCGCCACCGCCACCCACGACACCAAGCGGGGCGAGGACACCCGCGCCCGCCTCGATGTCCTCTCCGAGATCCCGCGCGAGTGGCTGGAGACCGTCCGCCGCTGGCAGCGGATGAACCGGCGCTTTAAGCCTCAGGTCGACGAGGCCCGCGTCCCCGGCAGCAACGAGGAGTACCTCATCTACCAGACGCTGCTGGGGACCTGGCCGCTGGAGGCGCTCGAGGGGGAGCTCTCCGAGGAGGCCCACCGGGAGCTGGCCGACCGGGTCGGCGCCTACCTGGTCAAGGCGCTGCGCGAGGCCAAGATGCACACCAGCTGGGTCAACGTGAACGAGCCCTACGAGGAGGCCTGCCAGCAGTTCCTCCGCCACCTGCTCGATCGCGCGCCCGACAACCCGTTCCTCGCCGACTTCGCTCAGGTCTTCCGGCGCGTGGCCCTGTACGGGCTCTCGAGCTCGCTCGCGCAGGCGGTCCTCAAGGCGACCGTCCCCGGCGTCCCCGATCTCTACCAGGGGACCGAGCTGTGGGACTTCTCGCTGGTCGACCCGGACAACCGGCGCCCGGTCGACTACGCGCGCCGGCGGGCCTTGTTCGAAGAGCTGGCGCCGCTGGCGGGCGACGAGCTGCGGCGCCGGATCGCGGCGGCGCGCGCCCACCCGGCCGACGGCGCCCTCAAGCTGCTGGTGACGACGCGCGCCCTCGCCCACCGGCGCCGGGAGAGCGAGCTCTATCGGACCGGCGCCTACCTGCCGCTCCGGGTGGAGGGACCCCGCGCCCGTCACGTGGTGGCCTTCGCGCGCCTCGGCGGCGACGGCCGCGCCGCCCTCACGGTGACCGGGCGGTTCTTCGCCCAGCTGGAGGCGACGGCGGCGCGCCGGGAGGCGGGGTGGAGCGACACCCGCGTCGTGCTGCCGCCGGAGCTCACCGCCGGGCGCTATCGAGATGCCCTGAGCGAGATCACCGTCGACGTGAGCGGGAATGACAGACGTGGGTTGCCGGTCGGCGAGATCTTTTCCATCCTTCCCGTCGCCGTGCTCGAACCAGCCCCCGCGCCCTGAGCACAAAATTCACTGCAATTTGCGCGGGCGTGTAGACTGTCGCCTCCCAACAACACCTTGCGAACCATGACCCCCAGCGCCTACGCCGCGAACGAGAGCGTTCATCGCGGGCGACACATCTGCCTTCCGTTCGAGACCGTCACCGAGAAAGAGAGCGCCGTCCGCTCCTTCATCCATGAGGGGTTGGCCCGCGGCAAGCGCTGCCTGTTCGTGGGGAGCCGCGAGGACTACGAGAAGCTGGCGGTCGATCTGGAGGCGGAGGGGATCTGCGCGCGCCGCGCCGAGGCGCGCGGCGCGCTGGTCTTCCGCACGCCCGAGGAGCAGTACCTCGACCGTGGCGCCTTCGACCCGGAGACGGTGCTGGCCCGCCTCGAGCGGGCGATCGAGGAGGCGCTCGCCGCCGGGTTCGCCGGCCTGTGCGCCACCGGCGAGCTCATGCGCGTCCCGAGCGACGACGTCTGGCGCCTGATCGTCCGCTACGAGGCGGAGATCAACGAGTGCTTCGCCCGGCTGCCGTTCGTGGCGCTCTGCCGCTACCCGCGGACGGTCGTTCCCCCGCACCGGGTCCAGGACGTCCTGCGGACCCACCCGGTGGCGGTCGTGCGCGGCGAGCCCTGCGACAACCCGTTCTACGAGCGGCCCCAGCTGGCCCTCTCCGACGATCCCCAGTCCCGCGTCGACTGGCAGCTCCGCCAGATGCGCGTCCAGCACCGGGCCCAGCGCCGCCTCCAGGACAAGACCGCCTCGGCCGTGACCGCCGCGGTCGAGCTGGCCACCGAGCTCGAGACGCTCCGCTCCACGCTCACCACGACGCCCACGCCGACGCCGCCCCCCCGATCGGGCGATCCCGGCCGCTCCTAGCCCACGGGGCCCAAGACCCCAGGATCGCTTGGGAGTTGCCATCCGGCCCCAGCCGGGATATGGCCTCTAGGACATGCATATCCTGGTCAACACCGGGGGTGGCGACGCCCCGGGGCTCAACGCCGTCATCCGAGCCGTCACCCTTTCGGGCCTCCGCCGCGGCTGGAAGGTCACCGGAATCCGGCGCGGGTACCACGGCCTCTTGGAGTCCCCGAAGGAAGGGCTCATCGAGCTGACCCGCGACAAGGTCCGCGGCATCGCCCACCTCGGCGGGACCATCCTGGGGACCGTCAACAAGGGGCACCCCTTCGAGTTCATCACCGAGAAGGACGGCAAGAAGACCACCATCGACGTCTCGGACGAGATCATGCGCCGCTTCCGCGAGGTCGGCGCCGACGCGCTCATCGCCATCGGCGGCGACGGCGCGTTCCGGATCGCCACCCGCTTCCTCGAGAAGGGGATGCCGATCGTGGGCGTCCCCAAGACCATCGACAACGACCTCTCCTGTACCCAGGCGACGTTCGGCTTCGACACCGCGGTCACCGTGGCCACCGAGGCGATCGACCGGCTGCACAGCACCGCCGAGTCGCACGAGCGGATCATGGTCGTCGAGGTGATGGGGCGCTACGCCGGCTGGATCGCCATGCACGCGGGCGTGGCCGGCAACGCACACGTCATCCTGCTCCCCGAGATCCCGTACGACATCGACAGCGTCGTCGACCGGATCAAGAAGCGCTACGCCTCCGGGCGGCGCTACTGCATCGTGGTGGTGGCCGAGGGGGCGATGCCCAAGGACGGCACCATCAGCACCATCGGGACCGAGCTCGGGCGTGAGGTGCGCCTCGGCGGCCTGGCCGAGAAGATCGGCCACTACCTGGGCGAGCGGACCGGGTTCGAGACCCGCTCGCTGGTGCTCGGGCACCTGCAGCGCGGCGGCAGCCCCACCCACCGCGACCGCCTGCTGGCGCTGCGCTTCGGCGCCGCGGCCGTCCGCATGGTCGAACAAGGGAAGTACGGCCACATCGTCGCCTACCACCCGCCGCACATGGTGCCGGTCCGGATGGACGAGGCGATCGCGGTCATGAAGACCGTCCCGCTCGACTCCGACACCGTCATGACGGCCCGCGACCTCGGCATCTGCCTCGGCGACTGAGCCGACCGAGCAACACCGGCGCGCCCCGTAAGCGCCCGTAACAATTTCCCCGGAATACCTGGCCGTCTGTTCACAAACAGTGGGCCTGGGGTATCATCGCGCGGTCGCACTTTCGACCCCATGAGCCCGCCCCAGGAGCAGGACCCGGCCGTCCAGCGCCTCGACCCGTTGCCGGGCCGGGTGATCGGCGGAAATTTCCGGATTGACGGGCTCATCGGCAGCGGGGCGATGGGGAACGTGTACAAGGCGGAGCAGCTCTCGCTCGCCAAGCAGGTCGCCATCAAGGTCCTCCACCCGCACCTGATGGGGGACGAGAAGCTGGTCGGGCGATTCAAGCGCGAGGCCAAGAGCGCGTCGCTGCTCAACCACCCGAACTCGATCCAGATCATAGATTCCGGACAGGACCGCGACGGGACGCTCTACATCGCGATGGAGCTCCTGACCGGCCGCGACCTGGCCCAGGTCATCCGGGACGACTTCCCGCTGCCGCTGCCGCGGGTGGTCCGCGTCCTGTCGCAGGTGCTGTCGGCGCTGGAGGAGGCCCACGCGCAGGGGGTCATCCACCGCGACCTGAAGCCGAGCAACATCATGCTGATCCAGCGCCGCGACGAGAAGGACTTCGTCAAGGTGTGCGACTTCGGCATCGCCAAGGCGACCCTCTCCGAGGGCGACGACCGCGCCGCGATGCTCACCATCCAGGGGCTGGTGTGCGGGACGCCGGAGTACATGGCCCCCGAGCAGGCGCGCGCCGAGCCGCTCGACGGGCGCGCCGACCTCTACGCCGCGGCGGTGATCCTGTACCAGATGGTCACCGGCGACATCCCGTTCCGCGCCGACTCGCCGATGGCGATCGTCAGCCGCCACCTGGTCGAGACGCCGGTGCCGCCCAGCAAGCGGCGGCCCGACCTGCGGCTCCCCAAGATCGTCGACGACGTGGTGATGCGCGGCCTCGAGAAGGAGCGCGAGATGCGCTACCCGACCGCGGTCGCCTTCCGCGAGGTGCTCGAGGGGGTGCTGGGCGCGACCAGCGGGCCGGCGACGCCGGTGGCCCCCAGCGTCCGCGCCGCGCTACCGACGGTGCGCGACATCTCGGGCCACGACCTGGCCGCCTCGGGGGAGACCGGGCGCGTCCCGGCGCAGTCGCCCGCCGACAAGTTCGGCACCACCACCAACCTCAGCTCGCGGTCGCGCCGCCAGACGCCGATCCTGATCGCCGGGTTCTCCGCGCTGGCGGCGGTCTCGATCGCGGGCGCCGTCTTCACCTACCACGCGCGCGTGCAGATGCGGCAGGCCGAGCAGGCGCACCTGGCGGCGATCGAGGCCGCGCGCGAGACGCCGCTGCCGCCCGCGAGCAAGCCCGCGCCACCGGCCC
>DASZVW010000202.1:0-4287 GCA_035546895.1 Polyangia bacterium | reverse complement strand
GTCGGGCTCGGCGGTCACCATCACCTCGAAGTTGGCGAACGGGGTCTTGGTGTCGAGCTCTCCCTTGTAGTCCTTGTCGACCTGAAGCACCCCCACGTTCTGCGGCTGTCCGTTCGCGGGCTTCAGCCAGACGACGTAGACCGAGCTCCCCCCGAACGCCGTCTGCGGCGGCGCCAGGTGCTGGACCTCGAGCCGGAGGTCGTGGTTGCCGTTCTCCTTGGCGGCGATCTCGACCTTCCCCTGCGCCGCCTCGACCGGCGCCGCGGCCGGGTGCAACGTCCAGGTCTGCTCGTTGCGTCCCATCATCCGGTTCGTCGTCGCGCAGGCGCCGAAGGCCACCGTCGACGCGAGCGCCCCTACCAATCCCAACCTTCTCAAAAGCGTCATGCCCCACCCCCACCTCCACTCTGATTCCATCCCCCCCCGAGGCAAGCGCGGGCGGGGCGCGGGCGCGCGCGGCCCGAGCGGGCGGCGTCAGCCGCGCGGCAGCGGCGGCGCCAGCCCCACGCGCCGCCCGAGGTCGGAGGTGAAGACGCCGGTCGGGTCGACCTTGGCCTTGAGCGCCAGCCAGCGCTCGACCGCCGGGTACATGGCGCGGAAGCTGGCCGCCTCGAGATAGGAGTCCTTGCCGAGGTAGACGCGCCCGCCCGCCTCCAGGACCATGGCGTCGAGCCGCCGCAGCAGCTTGACGGTGTCGGCGCGGATCGGGAAGTCGATGGCCAGCGTGTAGCCCTCGCGCGGGAACGACAGCACGCCGCCGCTCTCCTTGCCGAAGCGCTTGAGGACGTTGAGGAACGGCAGCTCGCCGGCCGAGAAGATCGTCTCCAGGATGGCGCGCATGCGCGGCAGGCCGTCGGCGAAGGGGATGACGAACTGGTACTGCGCGAAGCCGCGCCGGCCGTAGCCGCGGTTCCAGTGGGCGATCTTGTCGAGCGGGTAGAAGAACCCCTCGTAGTGGCCGACCGCGGCCGCCCGCGCCTGCGTGCGCTGCACGAAGGCGTTCACCGCCCGGATGCTGAGCCGGTTGAGCGTCAGCTCGGGCAGCTCGAACGGCACCGTCAGCTTGGGCGGGCCCGAGACGCGCAGCGGATGGGCCGCGAAGCGCGCCGGCAGCTCGTCCCGCCGCGCGTGGTCGCCGACGGTCACCACCCCGCGCCCCAGCCGCGCGCCGGTGGCCAGCACGTCGAGGGTGGCGACCGAGTAGGGGAAGGCGTGGTCCTGCTCGTCGAGCACCGCCAACATCTCGGCCAGGTCGCGCACCTTGAACGACCGCTGCCGGAAGTAGGTGGTCTCGATCCGGCGCAGGCGGAGGGTCGCCGTCAGCACCACGCCGAGCAGCCCCATCCCGCCGAACGTCCCCCAGAAGAGGTCGCTGTTGGTCTCGCGGGTGGCGGGGACCACCTCGCCGCTCGCCAGCAGCACCGTCAGCGCGTCGACGCAGGCGCTGAAGCACCCCTGCGCGTGGTGCGCCTTGCCGTGCACGTCGTTGGCGATGCAGCCGCCGACGGTCACGAACTTGGTCCCCGGCGTGATCATCGGGAACCAGCCGCGCGGCGCGAAGTCGCGGATGACGGCCTCCAGGCTCACCCCCGCCTCGCAGGTCAGGGTGCCGGTCGCCTCGTCGAAGGCCAGGTAGCGATCGAGGCGGCGCAGCCCCAGCACCTGGCCGCCGCCGTTGAGGGCGGCGTCGCCGTAGCTGCGCCCGAGCCCGCGCGGGACCGAGCCCGCGCGATCGAGCGCGCCCGCGACCTCGCCCGGCAGCTCGGGCTCGGCCAGCCGGCACTCCGCCCGCAGGTTGTTGCCCCAGCCCGCCAGCGTCGTGGGCGCCGGCCGCGGGCGCGCGGGCTCGGCGCGGCCGGCCGGGGCCGGCGGGGGAGGGGGCGGGGGGACGATCTGCAGGGGAGGCGGGAACGGTCGGGCCATGGGGGGCGCGCGTCCGGCGCCAGCGCCGATGTTAGCAGCAGGCGCCGGCCCCGACACCCCCGCACGGGTTCGCCCGCTGCAGCCGTCCGCCGCAGCTTGTTGCGAAAGGCCGCGTAACCCGGCCGGCAGGGCGATCATCGCAACCGGCATGAAACGGCACCACGGCCCGTCCGCCGGGTATTTGGGCGCGTGGCGCAGGCAGATCCTGGCAACGGTGGCGGTGGTCGGCGCGCTGGCCGGCTGCGGCTCCACGAACCAGGCGCCCGCCGACGGCGGCCGCGACGCGCACCCCGGCGGCTCGGGCGGTGGCGTGGCGGGCGCCGGCGGTGGCGCGGGCACCAGTGGCGCCTCGGGCGGAGGAGGTGGCGCGGGCACCGGTGGCGCCTCGGGATCGGGCGGCGCGCCAGCTTGCGACGGCGGCGCCTGCCAGCCGACGGCCCTGGCCGCGGCCCAGCCGTCGCCCTGCGGGCTGGCGCTCGACGCGGCGAACGTCTACTGGACGACGGGCGCCGGCACCGTGGTCAAGGCGCCGATCGCGGGCGGCGACCCGACCACCCTCGCCTCGGGGCAGGACCACCCCTGCGGGATCGCCGTCGACGGCGCGCGCGTCTACTGGCTGAACGCGGCGTCGGCCGGGCAGGTGATGACGGTGCCCGCCGCCGGCGGCATGCCGACCAAGCTGGCCGACAGCCTCGGTATGCCCTGGAAGCTGGTGATCCACGACCAGACGCTCTACTGGACCAGCCAGACCGCGGGGACGGTGAGTAAGGTGTCCGAGGCGGGCGGCGACGTCACGGTCCTCGCCGACATTCAGGCCACGCCGGTGGCGATCGACGCCGACGCGCAGGCGGTCTACTGGACCAGCGTCGGCATGTCGGCCATCCGCTTCCTGTCGTTCGCGCCGGGGGCCGTGGTGCAGACGCTGGCCGACGAGCAGGAGACGGCGGTCGGCCTGCGCGTGAGCGCCGGCTTCGCCTACTGGACCAACGACGAGAGCGGGACCGTGAGCCGGGCGCCGGTCGGCGGGGGCGCGCCGGTGGTGCTCGGCACGGGCCCCGGCGCGTACGGGATCGCCGTCGACGCCAGCGCCGTCTACTGGACCGACGACGTCTCGGGGACGGTCCGGCGGGTGGCGCCGTCCGGCGGGACCCCCGCGATCCTGGCGACCGGCCAGGCGCAGCCGACGGAGATCGCCGTCGACGCCGGCAACGTCTACTGGCTCGACGCCGCCAGCGACGGCGCGGTGATGAAGCTGGCCAAGTGAGCGGCGGCGCGCGCTACTGCGCCTCGAGGTCGGTCAGCATCCCGGTCATCATCTGGAGCGAGAGCGCGGTCCACGACTCCTGGTAGTAGGTGCTCCCGGCCAGGTCCATCAGCGTCGCCACGCTGGCGTAGGCCTGGTCGCGCAAGGTCAGGTAGCTCGACCCGGTGGCCATGGCGCCCACGCCGGCCGGGCCCACGAACGAGGCGGCGCGCGGCCCGCCGGTGGTCACGAACTGCGGGTGCGGCGTGCCGTCGAGGTCGTAGCCGTCGACCAGGTTCGCCACCCCGACGCCCGCGTAGAAGGCGGTGATCTTCTGCAGGTAGCTGAGCGCGCGCGGCTCCATGTTCCAGCAGTAGTCCTCGCCCAGACGGAACGGCGTCCGGCAGGAGTCGAGCTGGTCGTAGAGCGGCATGCTGGTGTTGGGCGGCGTCATTGGCACCCCCGCGGGGGTCGACCAGGCGGGGACGAGGCCGTTGGTCTGGTTGCCGTTCGCCGCGTTGAGCGTGGCGGCGATGACCGTGTAGGACTCGTCGATCACCTTCTGCCAGTTGGCGGTCGCGTTGGTCGCCTTGCCG
Organism: Polyangia bacterium; assembly: GCA_035546895.1. Taxonomy (GTDB): domain Bacteria; phylum Myxococcota_A; class Polyangia; order Fen-1088; family Fen-1088; genus JADGRB01. The sequence goes on along the minus strand of DASZVW010000202.1, from coordinate 525 downwards.
AACTCGCGGTAGTAGGCGGGCGCGAAGTAGGAGATGTTGATGACCGAGCCGTCCTCCACGTCGCCCGAGGTGAGCACGTAGTTGTTCTTGGGATCGACCTCGTACTGCCAGATGAGGCCGATCTGCTTCTGCGCGGCGCTGAGGTAGGTCGTCGAGAGGCTCCCCTGGCCCCCCCAGCGCTTGTCGGCCATCAGGAGCGCGAAGGCCATGTCCTCGTCGCCGTCGGTGGCGGCGTTCATCCCCAGCACCGAGTTTCCGTCGGCGGAGATGTACCAGTTCATGAGCCCGTGCGGGTCGAGGAACGGCAGCGAGTACATCCAGCGCTGGTCGAAGGTGCTCTGGTCGTTGGCGAACACCGAGAGCAGCATCCCGTAGCCGATCCCCTCCGAGTTCGAGGAGTCGACCTGGGCGCCCGACGAGTTCGGCCGCTGCACGCGCAGGTACCCCTTGGCGCCGGAGCTGGTCACGAGGTCGGTCTTCCACTTGGTGTAGGCGGCCATCGCGTCGGCCAGGCTGGCGCCGGCC
>DASZVW010000201.1:0-5554 GCA_035546895.1 Polyangia bacterium | reverse complement strand
TCCACTGCGCGAGCTTCGTCCTCGAGATCGCGGCGCCGTTCCTGATCGCCGGCCTGCTCGCGCTCCGGCGGCTGGTCCCCATGGGCGGCGCGCGCGTCGGGCTGGCGCTGGGCGCCGCCGGGGGCGCGATGGGCGGCCTGGTCCTCCACTTCATCTGCCCGTTCGCCGGCACGGCGCACGTCGTGCTCGGCCACGTCGGCGGCGCGTTCCTGGCCGCCGCCGGCGGCGCCGCGCTCCTCCCCGCGCTGCGCCGCCGGTAGGGAGGACCGAATAGCGTGCTATATTCTGTCCTGTGAAGGCCGCCAACGTCCGCCCCATCACCGAGCTCAAGAACCGCACCAAGGAGCTGGTGCAAGAGGTGTCCGCAGGGGGGCAACCGGTGGTGATCACCCAGAACGGAAAGCCCAAGGTCGTGCTGATGGACGTCGCGCAGCACGATCGGCTGCAGGAGACGCTGGCGCTGCTGAAGGTGCTGGCGCACAGCCAGGACGACCTGGCGAGGACCGGGCGGCTGCACGCGGGCAGCGAGGTGCTCCGGCGCGCGAAGGCGGCGCTGCGGGTCGACCCGGGCCGGCGGTGACCGGGCGGCGCCCGGTCGTCTGGACCGAGCCGGCGGCCCGCGATCTCGAACGCCTGGCGGCCTATCTTCGAACCGAGGCGCCGTTGCGGGCCGAGCGGATCCTCGAGCGGATCGTCGCCCGGGGCGAGTCCCTGCGGGCGACGCCCGACCGGGGACGGACGCCGCCAGAGCTGCGCGCGATCGGCGAGCGATCCTGGCGGGAGATCCTGGAACCCCCTTGGCGGCTCATCTACCGGCTCGCCGCGCGGCGGATCGAGATCCACGCCGTCCTCGACGGGCGCCGCAGCCTGGAGGACCTCCTGATGGAGCGCCTGCTGGACGGCTGACTCAGCGGCGCAGGATCAGGTCCCAGACCAGGAGCTTGGCGGCCAGCGCGCCCACCACCACCAGGAACAGCAGGCGGACGAAGCGATCACCCCCCTTGAGCGCGGCGTGGGCGCCCAGCCAGCCGCCCACCAGGTTGGCCGCCGCCAGCGGGACGCCGACCCGCAGGTCGACGAGGCCGCCCGCGAAGAAGACCACCGAGGCGGCCAGGCAGGAGAGCAGGTTCACCGGCTTGGTGACCGCCACCGACTCCATCATCGTGAGGCCGAAGCAGACGGTGCAGAGTACGGTCATCAGCGTGGTGTAGCCGCCCGAGAAGAACCCGCCGTAGACGCCGAGCAGCGTGGTGCCGAGGTAGCCGGCCGTCCGGCGCGCCGGGGTGGGCGCCGCGGGCCCGCCCTTCTTGTGGAGGGCGATGAAGACCACCAGCGCCGCCATCGAGACGCCGACCACCAGCTTGACCGTCGACTCCGGCAGCCTCACGGCGATGAGGGCGCCGGCCGCCGAGGTGAGCACGGTCAGGATCCCCAGCGGCAGCAGGAGGTGGGCGCGCAGCATCCGGGCGCGCGCGAACCGCGCGGTCGCCGAGATGGTCATGAACATGACCGCGAACATGTTGGTGGCCACCGCCTGCCGCGGCGTCATCCCCACGGTGATCATCAGCGGCACGTTGATGAGCGAGTTCCCTCCGGTGATCGCCCCCAGGGCGCCGGTCGCCACCATCAGCGCGCTGAGCAGGACGATCTGCGCGACGCTCATGGCCGCCTCTTATCACGCGCGCCCGCGTCAACGGGAACCCGTGACGGCTCCCGGTCAGACGTAACCAAGAAAATGCAGGGGGCGCGGTGCGAATTTTTTTCGCATTCCGCGCGGCGGCGTCGTCGTCCAGAGTCACGGGCATGAACGGGCGTCGTGGGCTCTCGCTGGTCGTCGGGATCGTCGTCGGGATGTTGGGGCTGCTCGCCGCCGGGTGCGGTGGGCAGGCGGGGACGCCGAGCGCGCCCGTGCTCGACTTCCCGGGGGCCCCCGCGCTGACGGTCGCCTCGGCCTCGGGGCAGCTCACGATCCAGATCTGGTGGTCGCCGCTGCAGCCGACGGTCGGCTACGACGCCGCCCAGCTGGCCATCACCGACGCCACCGGCGCGCCCGTCACCGGCCTCGGGCTGACCGTGGTCCCCTTCATGCCGGCGCACGGCCACGGCGCCTCGGTGGAGCCGACGATCACGGAGACGGCGCCCGGCGTCTACGTCGCCACGCCGCTCGACTTCTTCATGGCCGGCAACTGGGAGCTGATGACCGCCATCTCGCGCCCCGCGGGTGACGCCGGCGGCGCGGAGGCCATCGATGACTCGGCCGAGCCGACGGTGGAAGTCCCTTAGCGCGCCCGTCGGGGCGGCGCTGCTCCTGGCGCTCGTGGCGCACGCGCGGCCGGCGGCCGCGCAGGCCTGCTGCGCCGGCGGCGCGCTGGTGAGCCCGGTCCGCCTGGCGCCGCCCGAGGACTACGCCGTCGGCCTGCAGACGCGGGTGCGCAACGACATGGGCCTGTTCGGCGCCGACGGCAGCTACCTGTCCTCGTCGGGCTCGGCCTCCGGCGAGCAGGACCTGGAGCAGGACCTGGCGGTCTCCGTCCGGGTCGCCCGCCGCGCGCAGGTCAGCCTGGTGCTCCCCTACGTGGAGACGCACCGGAGCGCGCCCGGCCTCGACGACTGGGGGAGCGGCATCGGCGATTTGGCCCTGAACGCCCGCTACGACTTCAAGCTGGCGGCGGAGATGACCTACTGGCCCGGCTTCGCGCTCCTCGGCGGGGTGGTCTTCCCGACCGGCAAGGCGGTCGGCGACGGCACCAACCCGGCCGCCACCGACGCCACCGGCACCGGCACCTTCGGCGTCACGCTGGGCGCCGACATCGAGAAGGTGCACGGCCCGCTCTACGGCGCGCTCAACGTCTGGGGGACCTACAGCGGCAGCAACACCTCGGTGGGCGTGACCACCTCGTACCCGCCGCAGCTCACGGTGCTGGCGGTGGCCGGCTACGTGTTCGAGAGCGAGGCGGCCGCCGCCCTCTACGTCAACTTCCTGGAACGGGGGGACACCACCGTCGACGGCAGGAGCCAGCCCGGCAGCGGCCTCCGGCTGACGACCGCGGGCCTGACCGGCCTCCTGCCGATCGCCGAGGACTGGCGGGTCTCGGCATCGATCTACACCGACGTCCTCCTGGCGTCGTTCGGGGTCAACGAGCAGGCGGGCGCGGGGGCGACGGCCACGCTGGTCCGCGCCTGGCGCTGAGGGCGCCGCCCCGCTTGGACCCGGGCGGCGGGTCGCTTATGCTCCCGCGCCGTGATTGACATCCGTTTGTTGCGCGAAACCCCCGACGAGGTCCGCCAGGCGTACGCGCGGCTCGGCGCCCCCATCGACCTCGACGGCGTCATCGCCGCCGACGCCCGGGTGCGCGACCTCAAGAACGAGTCGCAGACGCTGCAGGCGGCCCAGAACAAGATCTCCAAGGAGATCGGCCGCGTCCCCGCCGGCCCCGAGCGGGAGAAGGCGCTCGCCGACAGCTCGGCGCTCAAGCGCGACATCGAGGGGAAGGCCGTCGAGCTCGCCGCCGCCGAGGCCAAGCTCGAGGCGCTGATGCTGGAGCTCCCCAACCTGCCGCACCCCTCGGTCCCCGTCGGCAAGGACGACAGCGAGAACAAGGTGCTGCGCGAGGAGGGGCGCAAGCGGAGCTACGACTTCGCCCCCAAGCCGCACTGGGACCTGGGGACGGCGCTGGACATCATCGACTTCGAGCGGGGGGTGAAGATCTCCGGCTCGCGCTTCTACGTCCTCAAGGGGTGGGGGGCGCGGCTGCAGCGGGCGCTCATCACCTTCATGCTCGACCTGCACACCCAGAAGCACGGCTACGTCGAGATCTACCCGCCCTACATGGTGCGGCGCGACTGCCTGGTGGGGACCGGCAACCTGCCGAAGTTCGGCGAGAACCTCTACCGCGACGCCGAAGAGGACTTCTGGTTCATCCCCACCGCCGAGGTGCCGGTCACCAATCTCTACCGCGACGAGATCGTCGACGAGGCCAAGCTGCCGATCCGCCACGTCGCCTTCACCGCCTGCTTCCGGCGCGAGCAGATGGCGGCCGGCCGCGACACCCGGGGGATCAAGCGCGGCCACCAGTTCGACAAGGTCGAGCTGGTGAAATTCGTCCGCCCCGAAGGGTCGATGGAGGAGCTGACCGCGCTGCTGGCGGACGCCGAGGACGTCCTCAAGGCGCTGGAGCTCCCCTACCGCGTGGTGCAGATGTGCACCGGCGACCTGTCGTTCTCGGCGATGGCCAAGTTCGACCTCGAGCTGTGGGCGCCCGGCTGCGGCGAGTGGCTGGAGGTCAGCTCCTGCTCCAACTTCGGCGACTTCCAGGCCCGGCGCGCGCGGATCCGCTACAAGGCCGCGGCCGGCAAGGAAAAGGCCCGCTTCGTCCACACCTTGAACGGCTCGGGCCTGGCGCTGCCGCGCACGCTGATCGGCGTCGTCGAGACCTATCAGCGCGCGGACGGCCGGATCGACGTCCCGGCGGCGCTCCGCCCCTACCTCGGCGGCGCCGAGGTCCTCGGCTAAACGGGCCCCGGCGCGCCCGCGATCACCTCGTGGGTGTAACTGGCTGTAACCTTTGACTTACCGGCCAGGTTCCGGGTACATTGGTCGCTCCGGGCCAATGACCAAGGCGGATCTCATCGATCTCATCGCCGAGCGCGCCAAGCTCCCGCATGGCCGCGCCGAGCTTCTGATCTGCCAGATGTTCGATTCGATGGTCGACGCCCTCTGCCGCGGCGAGGGGATCGAGATCCGCGGCTTCGGCAGCTTCTCCATCCGGTCGTACAAGGAGTACCAGGGCCGCAACCCCCGCACCGGCGAGGCGGTCCGCGTGCGGCCGAAGCGGCTGGCCTTCTTCAAGGTCGGCAAGGAGCTGCGCGAGCGGGTCAACAGCCGCGCCGGCAACGGCGTCCCCGCCCCGTCCAACGGCGCGGACGACCTCGACGACGAAGACGACGACGCAGCGGAGTAGACGGGGCGAGGATCACGCGCGGGCCGGGGGCACCTGCCCGGCCGGGGCCTTCTAACGCGGCTCGGCCACCCGCCAGGTGGTGCCGGCGGGGGTGTCCATCAGCTCGACGCCGGTCTCCTGGAGCGACCGCCGGATCTCGTCGCCGCGCGCGAAGTCCTTGGCCTTGCGGGCGGCGGCGCGCTCGGCGATGCGGGCCTCGACCGCCGCCGGATCGATCCCCCGGCGCGCGCACAGCCGCAGGCGGTAGGCGTCGAGGAAGGCGGCCGGCGGGCGCTGGAAGATCCCCAGCGTGGCGCCGCAGGCGGCCAGGTCCTGGCGCAGCCGGGCCAGGGTCCGGCGGCGGACGTCCTTGGCGGCCGCGCCCGGCTCGTCGAGCAGCTTGTTGGCCAGCAGGAACGCCTCCGAGAGGTGGCCGATGGCGGCGGCGGTGTTGAAGTCGTCGTCCATCGCCTCGCGGAACGAGGCCAGCGTCCGCTCGGCGGGGGCCGCCACCGCGCCCCCGTCGTCCGCGCCCGGCGCCGCCGCCAGCCGCTCCAGCGTGCGGTAGTAATAGGCGAGGCGCGCCTCGGCCTCGTCGATCTCGGGGTAGCGGG
>DASZVW010000200.1:0-4925 GCA_035546895.1 Polyangia bacterium | reverse complement strand
CCCCGGCGAGCTCGCCGTGACCGTGATGGCGCCGGCGCCGGTCGCCTGGACGATCGCGAAGGCGACACCCTGGTACGCCTTGCGGACGTTCCCGCGAAAGCTCTCCTGCACCATGCTGCCGCTGTCGACCGCGACGATGGCGCCGGGCCCGGTCAGCGCGAAGGTGATGGCCGCCGAGGAGCCCGTCACCACGTTACCCGAGGCGTCCGCCACGACGGCCTTCACGTACGAGACGTCGTTCCCGTCGGTGACGATCGCGGGACGGTCGGGCGTCAGCACCAGCTTCGTCGCGGTGGTGCCGGTGGGCGGCGGCGTGGTCTTCGGCGCCCCCCAGACCGACTGCCAGGAGTAGCCCAGGGCGCGCGGGGTCCCCACCGCGTCCATGATCCCGGGCGAGGCCCCGATCGTGGGCCACATGCCGTCGGCCTCGCCGAGGTAGTCGACGCCGGTCCACATGAACTCGCCCGTCAGGGCCGGGGTGCTCTTGATCAGCGACCAGGTGCTGGTCTCGGTCCCCATCTCGGTCAGCAGCGAGGCCATCGGCGGGGTGGCCTTGGTCGCCGAGACCGCGGAGGCCGTGTCGTAGTTGTTCCCCCAGACGTCGACCGGATAGCTCACCACGTTGGTCGAGGTGTTGATGTCGCCCGAGGTCGCCGGGTCCAGCAGCGCCTGGGTGTCCTTGCGCGCCGGGTCCAGCGCGTGACTGATGGTCATCATCTTCATCAGGATCGGCAGCCGCGTGGCGTGCGAGTCGTGGATCTCGTTGCCCAGGCTGTAGAGCGCGACGCTGGGGTGGTTGCGGTCGCGGGTGATGAAGCCCGTCAGGTCGGCCTGCCACCAGGTGGCGCCGCTGGCCACTCCCGGCACCGGCGGCATCCCGGTCGGCGTCGAGGCGGTCTGGTTGAAGTACGCCGCGTAGTCGCCGGTGTCCGTGTACTTGTGCGCGGTCCAGACGTCGGTGAACTCGTCGAGCACCAGGAAGCCCATCTTGTCGGTCAGCTCCAGGAAGTCCGGGCTGGGCGGATCGTGGGCGGTCCGAATCGCGTTCACCCCCAGCGCCTTCAGCTGCGCCAGCCGGCGCTGGATCGCGCGCTGGGGAGCGGCCATGCCCAACCCGTGGAAGTCCTGGTGGTTGGCCACCCCCTGGAACTTCACGCTCTTGCCGTTCAGGGTCATCCCCGCGGTGCCGTCGAAGGTCAGCGTGCGGATGCCGAAGCTGACCAGGTCGTCGTCGACCACCGCGCCGCCGACCTCCACGTCGACCAGCAGCGAATAGAGATTGGGCGCCGTCAGGTCCCAAAGCTTGGGGTTGGCGACGGGAATGTCGAACGTGAACGAGGCCGACGCGCCCGCCGCGATGGTCTGCGCGGGGACAGTCGTCGCCGGCAAGACGGTTCCGTCGGGCGCCGTCACGATGGCCTGCAGGCCCGCGCTGGCGGCGCTCGCCCCGTCGTTCTCGACGCTGGTCGTGACGTGCACCGTCGCCGACGACGACGTCACGGCCGGCGTCGTGACGTAGGTGGCCCACTGCGCGACGTGGACGGGCGCGGCGGCGATCAGGCGGACGTGCCGGTAGATGCCGGCGCCCGCGTAGTAGCGCGACGCGGGCTGCACGGAGGTGTCGGTGCGCACCGCGATCACGTTGTCGCCGCCGACCTTGGCGGCGGCCGTCATGTCGTAGCGGAAGCTGACGTAGCCGAACGGGTGATGCCCCAGCTTGGTGCCGTTCACGTAGACGTCGCTGTTGGCCATGACGCCGTCGAACTCGACGTAGAGCTCGTGGCCCGAGAGGTTCTGCGGCAGCGTGAAGTGCTTGCGGTACCAGGCCACCCCCGACGGCGCGTAGGCGCCGCGGCCGGTGGTGGCCGCGCTCTGCGAGAAGGTCCCTTCGATCGCCCAGTCGTGCGGCACGTCGAGCGATCGCCAGGCGCTGTCGGCGAAGCTCGATTGAGCGGCGCCGGCCGGATCGCCGTTCGAGAACAGCCAGCTCTGATCGAACGGGATGATGGTCCGGACGCGAGCCATCGAGCCGCCGCCCGCCCCGCCCGCGCCGCCGCCCGTTCCGCCGACGCTCGATCCACCCGTACCCGATCCGCCCGCCCCTGACCCGCTCGCGCCGCCGCTCATGGCGCCGCCGGAGCCCGGCGTGGCCCCGCCAGCGCCCGAACCACCACCGCCGCCCGGGCCCCCCGCGCCCGCGCCGCCCGTCGACACGAGGCCACCGGCGCCGGAGCCGCCCGTGGCGCTGCCGCCGCCGTTTCCCGATGTTCCGCCCGAAGGGTTGCCGCCGCCGGTCCCCGGCGTCCCCCCCGAGGCGCCGCCGCTGCCGGGAGTCGATCCGCCGCTCCCGCCGCCCGAACCGCCGGCGCACCCCCAAACCAACGACGCACCGACGATCAGACATGCGTGCTTGAACATTCTCGGCTCACCCCCTGAAGAGAAGGGGCGGACCGCCCGGATCTGCTGCCTGCGAGCGCCCTCGCCTCTTCGTTGCGATCGCCGGCGACACGCCTGCCGCGGGCGGCGCGGCGCGAGGCTTGGCTGCTCGAATCCCCTTTCCGTCGACGTGATCGCCGCCCTGAGCGACGATGAGAATGCCGGGCGCGGTCTCGTTGCCGATCTGCACCATGTCGGGCCCCGCACCGCCTGCGATGAGCTGGGCTATCGCGTCGCGAGCTCGCCCGATCAGCTCTCTGGCAACGGCGTCGACCGACCGCGCAAAGCCAGCCGGTCCTCCCAGACTCCGGCGATCTTGGCGCGACGCCGCTTCAGCGCGGCCAAGAGCTCGTCGACCAGGGAGAGGACTCCCGCAGCCTCTTCCCATTCGGCCTGGAGCGCAGCGGATCCCGCAGGGACTCGGAGGCGAACATCAACAACCAGCGGGCGCCGACCATGGCTTCCAGGGTCAGGTCGATGCGATCGCCGTCCGAAACGATTTCCTCGATCGCACGCGGTTTGGCGGGACGCATGTCGGCTGATCTTGTCGTCAGCCGGGGCCGATGAGGAAGTACTTCGCCCACTGGGCGATGTGGTTCGAGGTGGTGATGTCCTGGAACGGCAGGCAGAAGGCGGTGAAGCTGGGGTCGCCACCGCCGACGCCCGGTGCGATGCCGACCATCCAGATGAGCGTCCCCACCTTGGTCTCGCTGCTGCTGGCCGACGCGGGGGGCGACCGCAGGCCGTACTGGCGCGTCGAGGAGAAGGTCAGCCAGACGAGCTGCTGCTGCTCGTTCAGCTGCTCGATGAACGGCGACCACTTGGGGAACGAGTTGGTGAGCGCGGTGGTCGTCCCGTCGGCCACGCCGGGGCCGTTGGCGTTGGCCAGCGCGATCGGCGCGCCGGGGTTCATGATCGAGGTCAGGAACATGGTCGCGGTGGCGTCGGTGTCGGCGTCGCACGACTTGTCGGGCGCGGTCCCCATGGTCGGCGTGCCGGCCGTGCAGGTCGACTCGTCGTAGACCACCAGGTTGCCGTCGGGGGCGATGGCCGGGTAGTAGCGGTTCTTCCCCAGCAGCGAGGGGACCAGCGTCTGCGGCGCCCCCCAGGCCGTGCCGTCGTACTGCACGTAGTCGATCCCGCCCGTCGCCGGGTGCTGATCGCTGGTGGGGGCGGTGGGATCGGCCGAGGTGAAGACGATGGTGTTGGGCGAGGTGGTGCTCTTCGACCAGTCGGGGTGGTCGCCGCGCGCGCCCGCCAGATCGATGGTGCCGGCGACCGCGCCGGTCATGCCGTCGAAGATCATCAGGTTGACTTGGCCCGCCTGGGCGTACCGGGTGGTGCTCTGCTTGTCGCCGTAGACGCCGACGAACTGGGTCCCGTCGGCGTTCCAGGACTCGAACTGGCTCCGCTGGGTGAGCGGGAAGGCCTGCATGGCCAGGTTGGTGGAGACGTTCCAGAGCAGCAAGCGCCCGTCGCCCTGGCCGCCAGCGCTGGCCACCAGCTTGCTGCCGTCGGGGGCCAGCGCGTGGCAGCCGACGCAGGTCTTGCCGTCGGTGTTGGTGGGCGTCAGGTACGGCTGCGCCGTCTGCCCGGTCGCCGACGACGAGAAGTCCCAGCGCATGATCGCGCTGGCGCCGCTGGTGGTCCAGTAGTAGAGCGCGCCGTCGATGTTGTCCTGGGCGAACTGCATGTGGAAGGTGCCGCTGTCGCCGACCGAGGTGCCGGTGTCGTCGGTGCCGCGCACCACCAGCGCCACCATCCCCTGGCCGGCGTTCCCCGCCGCCACCGCCTGCCAGAGCGCCGGCGCGGGCGTGTAGATGCAGCCGTTGATCCCCGTCGGGGCCGTGCAGCGGATGAAGGCGTTCACCGTCACCAGGGGGCCGGTCAGGCTGACCTCGAACAGGGTGTTCGCCGTCGAGCCCGGGGTGAAGTGGATCTCGATGCCCGTGATGTTGGGCGGGAAGAGCACGCCGTCGTTGGGGTAGACCAGCCCCGGCGCGCGGGTGGCGTCGCTGGTGGTGGTGGTGAAGATGGTCGACGGATCGCCCGAGATGCCGCCGGTCATCATGGGGTCGACGCCGGTGAAGGTGTAGTGGACGGTCAGCTTGGCGGTGGCGTTGACGCTGCCGACCCGGGCGGTCACGGTGACCACGCCGCCCGCCGTCCCCGTGCTGGTGGCCAGGCCGGTGCCGTCGATGGTGACGATGCCGGCCGGCAGGACCGAGAACGTCGCCTGGCCGGTCAGATCCACGGTCTGGCCGTTGACCAGGCCCGAGACCATGTACTGCTGCGTCTGCGGGGCGCCGGTGTTGCTCACGGTCATGGTGGCGCTCTGCGGGCTCAGCGTCAGCGACGAGGGGCCCGTCGGCGTGCTGCCGCCGGTGCCGGTGGCGCCGCCGCTGCCGCCGCCGTCGATGCCCGGCGGCGTGCCGCCGGTGCCGGTGGTGGGGTGCACGTCGTTCGGCTTGAACCCGCAGCCGCCGAGG
>DASZVW010000199.1:0-1505 GCA_035546895.1 Polyangia bacterium | reverse complement strand
GGCTCGATCTCTACCTGCCGCGCCGCCCGGCCGGGCCGATGCCGGTGGCGCTGCTGTTCCACGGCGGCGGCTGGGTGACCGGCAACAAGGACGAGATCGCGCTCGACGTCCTGCCGTACCTGGCGATGGGGTTCGCGGTGGCCAACGTCGATTACCGGCTGGCGCGGGTGGCGACGGCGCCGGCCGCCGTCGAGGACAGCCGCTGCGCGCTCCGCTGGGTGGTCCGCCACGCCAAGCAATACGGGCTCGACGCCGACCGCCTGATCCTGGTGGGCAGCTCGGCCGGGGCGCACCTGGCGCTGATGGCGGCGCTGGCCCCGCCGTCGGCCGGCTTCGACGGGCTCTGCCCGGGCGACGAGCCGCTCAAGGTCGCCGCGGTGATCAACTTCTTCGGCATCGTCGACGTCGGCGAGCTGCTGGGGCCGAAGGACGCGCGCGACTTCGCGGTCGGCTGGATCGGCAAGGCCGCCGATCCCGCCGCGCTGGCCCGGCGGGTCTCGCCGATTACGTACGTCCGGAAAGGGGGGCCGCCGATCTTCACCGCGCACGGCGACGCCGACCCGGTGGTCCCCTTCGCGCAGGCGCGGCGCCTGCACGAGGCGCTCGATCGCGCGGGCGTCCCCAACCGGCTCTACCCGCTGCACAAAGGCGGGCATGGCGAGTTCGACGGCGCCGACGTGCTGCTGGTCAACCGGGCGGTGCGCGACTTCCTGCTCAAGCAGGGGGTGATCCGCAAGGGGCAGTCGGAGCTCTTGCAGTAGCAGCGCCGGACGCGCCCGCTCGGCGGACCGTGATACGCTCGCCGGACGATGGACGCCGAATCCCCGTCGCCGCCCGATCCGCGCGTCGGCAACGTGCTCCAGGGGCGCTACCGGATCCTGGCCCGCATCGCCTCCGGCGCCATGGGGGTCGTTTACCGCGGCGAGCGCGTCCAGCTCGGGCGGCCGGTGGCGGTGAAGTTCCTGCACCCCTGGATCGCCGCGCAGAAGGCGTTCCTCTCGCGCTTCGAGACCGAGGCCAAGGCGATGAGCCGGCTCGCCCACCCCAACTGCGTGTCGGTGATCGACTTCGGCGTCGACGGGGCGCCCTACCTGGTGATGGACTTCGCCACCGGGCGGACGCTGCGCGAGGTGATGCAGACGCCGATGCCGCTCGAGCGGGTGTTCAAGCTCGGACAGCAGCTCCTGGCCGGGCTGGCGCACGCGCACGCGCAGGGGATCGTGCACCGCGATCTCAAGCCCGAGAACCTGATCCTGAGCGGCGAGGGGGGGCTCGAGGAGCACCTGCGGATCCTCGACTTCGGGCTGGCCAAGCTGCGCGACGGGCCGGCCATGACCGCCGGGATGGCGGTGGGGACGCCGAGCTACATGTCGCCCGAGCAGTCGGGCGGGGCAGGGACCGTCGACGCCCGGACCGATCTCTACGCCGTCGGCGTGCTGCTGTTCGAGATCCTGGCCGGGCGCAAGCCGTTCCAGTCGGAGAACGTCGGCGAGCTCATCTACATG
>DASZVW010000198.1:0-10024 GCA_035546895.1 Polyangia bacterium | reverse complement strand
CGGCCCCGGCGGGCGGGACGAGGCGCTGGAGATGTCGATCGCCCCCCTGCGCCTGGGGCTGACGGCCACGCCGCCGGCGCCGGGGCCGGCCGCCGAGCGGCTGCGGGCGCTCGTCGGCCCGGTGGTCTTCGAGCGCTCGGTCGGCGATCTGGCGGGGCGCTACCTGGCGCCGCTCGAGCGGATCACCTGGCACCTGGCCCTCGATCCCGACGAGCGGCGCGAGCACGACGCGCTGTGGGCCGTCTACCGCGAGGCCCGCCGCGCCTTCGAGGGGAACCATCTGGGGGCGAGCTGGGAAGACTTCCTGCACGAGGCCGCGCGGACGGACGACGGGCGGCGGGGGCTGGCGGCCTGGCGGCGCGCGCGGCGGATCCTGGCCTACCCGCGCCGCAAGCGGGAGGCGCTGGCGTTGCTGCTCGGCCACCACCGGGCGCAGCGGACGCTGGTGTTCGTGGCCGACAACCAGACCGCCTACGCGGTCGCGCGCGAGCACCTGGTCATGCCGCTCACCTGCGACATCGGGCGCGCCGAGCGGCAGGCGGCGCTCGAGCGGTTCGCCGCGGGGACGCTGCGGGCGCTCGTCTCGGCCCAGGTCCTGAACGAGGGGATCGACGTCCCCGAGGCCGAGGTGGGGATCGTGGTCGCCGGCCGGATGGGCGAGCGCGAGCACGTCCAGCGCGTCGGCCGCCTGCTCCGGCCGGGCGAGGGGAAGCGGGCGCTGGTCTACGAGCTGGTGGTCGAGCGCTCGAGCGAGTGCCGGCAGGCGGAGAGGAGGGGCGAGCGCCTTGCTCTCCGAACGTGACCTGCCGCTGCGGGTGATCGAGCAGCGGGCCTTCATCGACTACCTCGGCCCGCAGGACGAGCCATGGCTGCGCGTGCTGCTGGGCGAGATGGCGCGGTTCGAGGGACGGCGCCGGCGCGAGCTGGCCGAGCGGCTGGCCGAGCCGCTCCCCTGCGAGGCGCCCCACTTCAAGCGGCGCGCCGCCGCCCGCACCCTGTTCGCGCTCTGGCGCCGCGAGCCGGACGACCCGCCGCCGCCCGGCGCGCCCCCGCTCCCCGAGCCGGCGGCGTTGCGGGCCGAGCTGTTCGCCGAGGCCGCCGCCGGCGAGGCGCCCGCCGCGGCGATCGTGGGGGCGGCCGCCGCCCGCCTGGGCCTGGAGCCCGGGGCGCTGCTCGAGCGGCTGTTCGCCGACCTGCCGGGCGAGCGGCCGGTGCGCGCCCCGGCGCCGCCGCCCACCGCCGCCGAGGCGATGCTGCGCACCAACCTGGCCATCGCCCAGGCGGTCCTCATGCGCGCCTCGCGCGTCGAGCTGCGGGTCGAGGGGGGCGTCCGGCCCATCGTCCGCCTGGCCAAGCTGCGCGGGCTGCTCTGCACGATCGCCGAGGCCGCGGAAGGCGGCCGGCCGGTGCTGGAGATCTCCGGCCCGTTCTCGCTGTTCCAGCACACGCTGCTCTACGGCCGCGCGCTCGCCGAGCTGCTCCCCCACCTCGCCTGGTGCGCCCGCTTCGAGCTGCGCGCCGCCTGCGCGCTGCGCGGCCGGCTGGCCACCGTGTCGTTCGAGAGCGGCGATCCGATCTTCCCCGCCGCGCCGCCGGTCCCCTTCGACAGCCGCCTCGAGGAGCGCTTCGCCCGCGACGTCGCCCGCCTGGCCCCCGACTGGGACCTGGTGCGCGAGCCGGAGCCGCTGCGCGCGGGCGGGACGCTCATCTTCCCCGACTTCCTGCTGCGCAACCGCCTCCAGCCGCGCCGCCAGGTCCTCATCGAGATCGTCGGCTTCTGGACGCCGCAGTACCTGGCCGCCAAGCTCGAGAAGCTCCGCCAGACCGACGCCCTCTGCCTCCTCTGCGTCGACGACGACCGGGCCTGCGCCGTGGGCGACCTGCCGGCGCGCTTGCCCGTCCTCCGCTTCCGCCGCCGCCTCGACGCCGCCGCCGTCCTGCGCGCGGCGGAGCGCCTCACGGCCGGCGAGACCTCACATGCGGCCTGACGAAGGAGGCCCGTAATATGCTAGTATGCAGTATGCTTCGCACCACCGTGACCCTCCCGGACGAGCTGGGCGTCGTTCTCAACCGCGAAGCGCGGCGGCGTAACACCTCCGTCTCGGCCCTGGTGCGCGACGCCATCGGCGCGTTTCTCGGCCTCTCCGCGACGAAGAGGCGGCAGCTCCCGATCGCCGCCCTCGGAAGGAGCGGGCGGCGGCACACGGCGCGGGACGCGGAGAAGATCCTGGCCGCGGCGTGGGGACGGCGTGCTCGCGGTCGTTGATACCGGCCCGCTCTACGCGGTAGTCGACGAGGACGACGCCGACCACGCGCCGTGCCGCGCGATCTTGGAGGATCCCCGCTACCGCTTCGTCATCCCCGCCCTGGTGGTCGCCGAGGCGGCCTATCTCGTCGGGAGCCGGCTCGGCCCGGCGGTCGAGGCGCGGTTCCTGCGCGGGCTCGAGGCGATGGACATCGAAGGCCCCGAGCCGGCGGACTGGCGCCGCATCGCCGATCTCGTCGAGGAATACGCCGACTTCCCGCTCGGCGGCGCCGACGCCTCCGTCGTCGCCCTCGCCGAGCGGCTGGGCGCCTCGACCATCGTCACCCTGGACGTCCGCCACTTCGCCGCTATACGACCACGACGGGGCCGATCGTTCCGACTGTTGCCGCAGGGCTGACCGGGCGAGCAACGCCTCGGCCGGCCGTCCGATGCTATCGTCAGGGGCGTCCCGATGCGGCTCCACCACCACTCGTTCAAGGACTATCTACTGGTCGAGGAGATGAGCCCCGTCCGGCACGAGTACCTGGATGGCGAGATCTATGCGATGGCCGGCGGGTCGATGCTGCACGCCGCGCTCGCAGGCGCCGTCCTGGGATCGCTGGACGCCCAACTGGCCGGGCGGTGCCGCGTCTTCACTTCCGACCTGCGCGTTCGAGCCCTGGCGACCGGCTTCGCAGGCTATCCCGACGTCACGGTCGTTTGCGGCGACGCGACGACGGATCCCGAGAGCAAAGAGACCGTAACCAATCCGACGGTCGTCATCGAGGTCCTCTCGCCCGCAACGATCGACTACGACCTGAGTGAAAAGTTCGAGCAGTACCGGCGGATCCCGTCGTTGAGGGCGGTCGTCTACGTATGGCAAGACCGCAAGCAGATCGAGGTTCGCGCCAGGATCGGCGATGTCTGGCGCTCTGAGACCGTCGGTCGAGGAGGCGTGGCGACCATCGAAGCGCTCGCCTGCACGCTCGACGTCGACGCGCTCTACGGCCGCGCCGGCGGGTAGCTCACGGTCCGGTCGGGATCGCCGCCCGCGGCAGCGGGATGTAGCCGCGGTGGACGAACCGCCACTCGACCCGGGCGTTGTCGCGCAGGCCGAGCGCGGCGAAGGTCGCGTCGGAGAGGTCGATGCCGGCGTGGTTGGTGGGCGTGCGGAAGCTCCCGCGGCCGCGCTCGGCGGCGGGTCGGCGGCCGGTCGCCCAGTAGTCGTCGTCCACGTTCCAGGGGCCGACGTCCAGCACCGGGACCACCAGCGTGCGGCCGCCGTAGCGGAGCTCGACGTTCTTGCGGAGGGCCGCCGGGTGCGGCAGCGCCACGAACAGCGCCCCCCGCTTGATGATCTGACCGCAAGCGAGCCGCTGGCCGGTCAGCCCCTCGCGCGTCGCCAGCACCTCCACCCATGGTCCCGGCTGCGCCGCTTCATAGACGGCCCAGGTCGCGATGGCGGCGAACGCGCAGGCCAGCGCCCCCATCCGGACCCGACGCCGGGCCCGCCGGCCGAGGCGCGCGCGCATCTCAAACCAATCTCGCCGGCCTGGTGGTCACGCAAAATTTCAAGGCGGCGCCGCCCGGGCGGCGGCGATGCCGCCCGCGATCAGCTGGCCAGCGACTTCTCGGTCTGTTCCTTGCCGTCGAAGCGGAACAGCTTCTGCTTGCCCTCGACGGCGGTCAGCAGGTTGACCGGGCGGCGCCAGATGCGGCCGAGCGCGGCCAGCGTCGAGCGGGCCTGATCGAGCTGCAGGTCGGTCCCCTCGTGCCGGTGGCGCAGGAGGAGCTCGCCGCGGTTGTCGTGGTTGGCGTCCTCCACGAAGATGAAGGGGTCGCCGAAGTTGGTCAGCGAGAAGAGCATCTTGTGCTTGATCTTCTCGAACTCGCGCGAGTCGATCTCGTAGTTGCCGCTGCGGTCGTTGACCGAGAAGGAGAAGAACTTGTTCCGCTCGCAGAAGTCGGCGGTGAAGTACTCGTCGATGAAGGTGACGTCGTTGTAGAGCTTGCGCACCTCGAAGATCTTCTTGCGCCCGAGGCCGAGCCGCTTGTCCCAGGTCCGCCGCTGGTCGAGGCTCTGGCACTCGTTCCACTCGCGCCCGAACCGCCCCTTGTCCCAGCGCTCCTCGATGTCGCGCAGGAGCTCGATCCCGATCTTGTAGGGGTTGAACTGCCCGGGCGCGGTGGCCAGCACGCCCGCGTTGTGGTCGGCGTAGTCGATCACCTCGGAGACCTTGAGCGCCTTCTCGGTCATGATCTTGCTGTGCCAGTAGGCGGCCCAGCCCTCGTTCAGGATCTTGGTCTGGCGCTGCGGCGCGAAGTAGTAGGCCTCGTCGCGCACGATCTCCAGGATGTCGCGCTCCCAGCCGTCGAGCGGCGCGTTCTGCAGGAGGAAGAGCAGCACGTCGCGCTCCGGCTCCGAGGGGTTCTTCTTCGGGCGGTCGCGCTCGCGCTCCATCTTCCGCCGCTGCTCGTCGAGGTACTCGGGCGGGTTGATGAACTTGTCCATGTAGGACTTGGCGCGGATGCGGGGCAGCTCGGGGGTCTTCTCCTCGCGCTCCCGCTCGCGCTCCGGCGGCGCCTTGCGGGCGATGAACGGCGACAGGGGGTCGATCAGGTTCTCGAGGCAGAGGCAGGCGTCGATGAAGGTCTCGACCTTCTCGATCCCCAGCCGCTCCATGTGGCGCCGCACGCGCGTCGCGTGGTTGGCCATCCCGTCGATCATCCGGCGGTTGGTCTTGGAGAAGAAGTAGTTGTTCTTGAAGAAGTCGACGTGCCCCAGCACGTGGGCGATGACCATCTTCTGGTCGACCAGCGAGTTCCCCTCCAGCAGGTACGCGTAGGCCGGGTTGTTGTTGATGACCATCTCGTAGATCTTCGAGAAGCCGTAGACGTGGCTCTTGGTCAGGTGCTCGAACTCCATCCCGAAGCGCCAGTGCGGGTAGCGGACCGGAAAGCCCCCGAAGGCCGCCACCTCCTGCATCCGCTTGTAGTCGAGGATCTCGAACTCGACGTCCCAGAAGTCGAGCCCGTACCCGCGCCCGTAGCCTTCGATCTCGCGCTGGATGTCGTAGAGGTAGGGGGGGAGCGCCGCCATGACCGCGCCTTTACTTTCCCTTGCCCAGGAAGTCGCGGATCGACTCCATGATCGCCTCTTTGCCCTTGATCTCGGAGACGACCAGGTTGTCCTCCTCGTCGAAGTGCTCGTTCAGGTCCTTGATGAACTGCCCCGAGCCGTAGGGGCTCTCGACCTGGCCGTAGCAGAACAGGTTCACCTTGGGGAGGATCTGCGTCTTCAGCAATTCGACGCACTGGACGGTGTCGTCGACCGACCAGTTGTCGCCGTCGCTGAAGTGAAACGGGTAGATGTTCCACTCCGAGGGGGGGAAGTCGTCTTCGATCATCTTGGCGCACAGCTTGTAGGCGCTGGAGATCATGGTCCCGCCCGACTCGCGGGTGCGGAAGAAGGTGTCGCGGTCGACCTCCTTGGCCACCGCGTCGTGGATGATGTACCGCGACTCGAGCCCCTTGTACTGAGAGCGCAGCCAGGCGTCGATCCAGAACGACTCGATGCGGACGATCTCCTTCTGCTCGTCGCCCATCGAGCCCGAGACGTCCATGATGAACAACATCACCGCGTTCGACTGCGGCAGGGGCGTGGTCCGCCACGACCGGTAGCGGCGGTCCTCGCGCACCGGCACGATCACCGGCCGCTCCGAGTTGTAGCTGCCGGTCATGATCTGCCGGCGCAGCGCCTGCCGGAAGGTCCGCTTGAAGTGGCGCAGCGACTCGGGGCCGGCGCGCCGGATGCCGACGTAGCGGTCCTTCTGCGCGATGATCCGCTGCTTGCCCTTGGGCTCGATGCGGGGGAGCTGCAGCTCCTCGCCCATGATCTGCGCCAGCTCCTCCAGCGACAGCTCGACCTCCAGCGCGTGCTCGCCCGCCTGGTCGCCGGCCTTGCCGCTGCCGTCGGCGTTGGGGTCCCCCTTGCCGAGGCTGTCCCCCACCTCGCCGTCCCCCTGCCCCACGCCGCCGCGGTCCTTGCTGCCGAAGCGGAAGCGAGGGACGTTGATCTGCGGCAGCGGGATCGACACCAGGTCCTTCCCCTTGCGCCCGATGAGCTCGCCCTGCGAGATGTACTTCCGCAGGTCCTGCTTGATCTTCCCGCGCACGATGTCGCGGAAGCGCCGGTGGTCGGGATCGATGCGGAGGGCCATCAGCGAGCCACCATCAGATCACCAGGTCCACGAAGCGCCCCGAGGCCGGGTCGTAGACGCCCAGGCGCTGCCCCTTCCCCTTGGCCGCCACCGCCTGCTCGAGCATCCCCAGCGCGCGCGTGAGCACGGCCAGCGGCTGCTCGGTCTGGAGGTCGCCCATGAGCTTGACGAGCAAGGCCGCGGCCTGGCCGTTGACCTCGACGTTCACCGCGGGAAGCGCTTCGAGCGTGGAGCGGTCCATGTGTGCGCGCTGGCCTCCTCTTTAGTCTTTGACGTCTCCGCGGGCGAAGATCGAGGCCACGAAGTTCAGCACGTCCGTGGAGCAGATCTCGCAGTAGCCGTAGTTCCGGATCATGCGGTTCTTGACCACGTCGATCTTCTCCTGGGTGTCGCGATCGACCACCGCGCTGACCAGGCTGGTCAGCTTGATGCTGTCCTTTTGGTCCTCGAACAGCTTCAGCTCCAGCGCCTTCTGCAGCCGCTCGTTGGTGCGGAAGTCGAACTGCCGCCCCTCGATGGCCAGCGCGCCGATGTAGTTCATGATCTCGCGCCGGAAGTCGTCCTTGCGCGAGTCGGGGATGTCGATCTTCTCCTCGATCGACCGCATGAGCCGCTCGTCGGGCTCCTCGTCCTGGCCGGTGTACTTGTTCTTGACCCGCTCCTTCTGGGTGTAGGCCTTGATGTTGTCGATGTAGTTGGCGCAGAGCTTGGAGATCGCCTCCTCGTCGGCGCTGATGGCCCGCTGGACCTCGTTCTTGACGACGTCCTCGTACTCCTGCTTGACCAGGCCCAGGAGGACGCCGTAGTGCCGCCGCTGCTCGTCGTTGGTGATGAGCGAGTGGTGGCGCAGGCCCGACTCGAGCTCGTTCATGACCATGAAGGGGTTCACGCACCCCTCGCCGCGGTCGGAGACCAGCGCGTTCGAGATCTTGTCCTGGATGTAGCGGGGGCTGATCCCGTCCATCCCCTCGCGCGTCGCCTCCTTGCGCAGCTCCTTGATGTTGTCCTGGGTGAAGCCGGGCAGCGTCTTGCCGTCGTAGAGCTTCATCTTCTGGACCAGCGTCAGCTGGTGCTTCTTGGGGTCCTCGAGCCGCGTCAGCACCGCCCACATGGCCGCCATCTCCAGCGTGTGCGGGGCGATGTGCTTCCCGCGGATCTTTCCGGCGTTGTAGTCCTTGGCGTAGATCCGCTGCTCCTCGGAGACGCGGGTGATGTAGGGGATGTCGATCTTCACCGTCCGGTCCCGCAGCGCCTCCATGAACTCGTTGGAGAGCAGCTTCTTGTACTCGGCCTCGTTGGTGTGGCCGAGGATCACCTCGTCGATGTCGGTCTGCGCGAACTTCTTCGGCTTGATCTTGTGCTCTTGAGAGGCGCCGAGGAGGTCGTAAAGAAAGGCCACGTCCAGCTTGAGCACCTCGATGAACTCGATGATGCCGCGGTTGGCGATGTTGAATTCGCCGTCGAAGTTGAAGGCGCGCGGATCGCTGTCCGAGCCGTACTCGGCGATCTTGCGGTAGTTGATGTCGCCGGTCAGCTCGGTCGAGTCCTGGTTCTTCTCGTCCTTGGGCTGGAAGGTCCCCACGCCGACCCGGTCCTGCTCGGACAGGATGAGGCGCCGCACGCGCACGTGCTTGATCACCTGCGACCAGTCGCCTTTGTACTCCGCCATCAGCTCGCGGAAGATGAGGCGGCAGGCGGGATCGAGATCCCCCTCGATGTGCACCGGCGGCTTGCCCGCCTGGTTGACCCCCAGCTCGAGGAGCGCCTTGTCGCGCCACTCGGGCGGGATGAGCCGCAGCGGCTCCTCGTGCATCGGGCACTTGAACGTCGTCTGCCCGGCGGTGATGTGGGCCAGCTTCTCGGGCAGCACCCACTCATAGGTGTAGAGCGCCCCCTCCGGCGTGCGCGAGTACTCCTCCATCCCGCGCTTGATGAGGCGGGCGATGGTCGACTTCGAGCTGCCGACCGGGCCGTGCAGCAGGATCACGCGCCGCTCGGTGCCGTAGCGCTGGGCTGCGCTCTGCAGCACGCTGACCAGGCGCATGAGCGGGATGTCGAGCCCGAAGATGGCGTCGCGCCCCGCGTGCTGCTCGTCCTTGAAGAAGTTGTAGCGGATGAGCCGCTTCTTGTTGTCGATGTACTCTTCCTGGCCGTAGGAGAGGATCATCTCGTACACGCGCTGGAAGGCGGTGCGCGTGACGGCGGGGTTCTTGCGGATCAGCGCCAGGTAGTCCTCGAAGTTGCCGGTCCAGTTGAGCTCGGCGAACTCCTTCAAGTTTTGCAGCGCGGCTACCTTGGCGATCAGAGCGGGCGTGTCGCCCCCCTTCCCGGTCGATTCGGAAACGGCCATCGGGACGATCTCCTTTCAGGCCCGGCGGGCGCTGGGATCACCCCCCGGACCCAGGACACGAACGAAAAACGGCGAAGTCTCATTGTAGCACGACGCGGCAGCCGCCGCGCGTGACTAATTCTGCCGGCCGCGGTCTGGTCAGTAGTGCGACAGCGAGCCGTCGGCGCGGGCGCGGCGGAGGGCGAAGGCGAACATGCCGATGCCGACGGGGGCCAGCAGGCCGGCGAACAGCAGCAGGGCGAGCAGGGAGTGGCGCAGCTCGGCCGGCCCCCAGCCGATGAGCAGCGATCCGCGCAGGATGGCCAGCGCGTGGGTGAGCGGCAGGAGGTCGCCGACCCCCCGCAGCCAGGCCGGAAGGACGGTCACCGGGTACATGACCCCCGAGAGGAAGAAGGAGAGCGAGCCGATCACCATGGAGACCGGGTTGAGCCGGCGCACCATCATCGTGGTGGCCGCGGCCAGGAGGCCGAGCCCGGAGAAGGCGGCCACGATGAGCGGCACCCCCACCAGCAGCGACGCCCAGTTGACGTGCGAGAGGTCGAGCCCGAGGAGCAGCTTGGCCCCCAGCAGGTAGGCCGCCGAGCGGAGCGAGGAGATGACGAACTCGTAGACCGGCGGCGCCCCCAGCACCATCCAGGGGGGCGCCGGCGTCGCCACCTCGGCCTCCAGCGTCCCCATCACCTGCGCCATCCGGATCCGTTGCGCCAGCACGGAGACGCCGACCTGCTGGAACTCCGTGCCGAGGAAGCCGATCACCACGAACCCCAGGTAGTTGCCGTGGTAGATGGCCAGGTGCGGGTTGACCGCCGAGCCGACGAAGCGTGACAGGAACAGCAGCGAGGCGACCGCCAGCCCGAACCCGAAGACGCGGATGACGAACGCCGAGCGGTAGCCGCCCACGGCGGCCAGCTCGCGCCGGACGAAGGCGACCAGCACCCGGACGAACCAGGGGAGCGCGCCGGCCCCGGCGGTCACAGCCCCAGCTCCGCTTCGATCCGGTCGGGCGGCGCCTCGGCCTGCAGCCGACCCCCGTCGAGGAAGAGCACCCGGTCGGCCATCGCGCGCGCCTCGGTCGGATCGTTGCTGCAGACGATCGCGGTGCGGCCGGCGCCGCGGATGATCTCCTCGCGCAGGAAGGCGCGGAGATCGCGGGCCCCCTTGGGATCGAGGCCCAGCGTCGGCTCGTCGAGCAGCAGCACCTTCGGATCG